>JAITKL010000012.1 GCA_031278405.1 Endomicrobium sp.
AAAAAAAGAGGTATAAACGATAAACTCAGGCGAACTTGCAAATTTTAGATTTATATTTGCATATATTATTTGTTTTTTTACAGTTTCATACATGATTATTGACGCCGCAACAGCAGCATTCAAAGATTTAGCTTTTCCATACATTGGAATTTTAAACGACATATGTATGGAAAAACTAAATCTTTTTCGCAAGTTTTTCAGTTTCTGTCTTTACACCATTACTTTCATGCTAATTATAAAAGTGGCTTTTTGAAAACAATGTAATTTATTTAAATATTTTTTTTGCTATTTAATGCAGCAGCAAAAATTGTAATTTTTTCATCAAAATAATAAATTCTTTTATATCAACGTTATCTAAATGCAGGTAAATGAAATAAAGATTCCATAGCAGTTCTTACAGTTTTATCTGAATATATAATATCAGCGTTTTCTTTGTGGAAGTAAATACAGCCTTTGTCCCAAAAGCGTCAGCCGAACGGATAATTATTCCTAGATTTCCCGGCTCTTGAATATTTTTCAGAACTATGAAAATGCCAGCCAGATTTATTAATTCTTCAATTTTATAGTATTTTCAATTATGCCTTGAGGTGATTTTGTAGATGACAATTTTGAAGATAGTCGTTCGGATAAAATTATAGGCTCTTCAAAAGTATTAATAGTCTCATACTTTTGAGAAGTTTTGATTTGTCTAATCCGCCAATCTTTAGATATTTCAAAAACTTGCTTTTTGACCTCAAAATGCTTGGTTTTGAGAACTTTTAATTAAACATGAAAGAATTTTACTATAATTTACGTGCAATTTTTTAACATAGTCTATCCAATAATGTTTTTGCAGAACAAATAAGCTTGTCGTAAATTGAATCTCTTCTTCTTACAACAGTTTCTTTATTTTGAGCATGTTATAAGCGAAATATGACAAGATTTGTGTCGCTTTGCTAACACATTAGACGTCAGATAAAATTTAATTCTAATAATATATAAAATGCAATCAAAAGGAAATTATGGGCAGGTTTGAGTTAAAAAAAACAGATGTTTGGCAAAGTCTTGAGAGAAATTACAAGAAGACAGTCGTACTGCATTTAAGGGATTTATTTAAAGAAGGCAATAGATTTAATGAATTTTCTATACGAGATAATAATTTAGGTTTAACTTTTGATTATTCAAAAAATATTATAACTTCAGAAACTTTTAGACTTTTAATGGATTTTGCTAAAGCTGCCAAGGTTAAAGAATATGCCGACAAAATGTTTTCTGGTGAAAAGATAAACTGGACTGAAAAAAAAGCAGTTCTTCACACAGCTTTAAGAAATAGAAGCAATAAGCCTATATATGTTGACGGCAAAGACGTTATGACTGAAATCAATGCAGTGCTTTCTAAAATGGAAAAATTCAATAACGATTTGAGAAGTGGCAAATGGGTAGGCTTTACAGGAAAAAAGATAACAGATGTTGTAAATATAGGCATAGGCGGTTCAGACTTGGGTCCTAAGATGGTTTGCGAGGCGCTTAAGTATTATGCTGACGGCCCCGATGCGCATTTTGTTTCAAATATTGATGGAATAGATATTTGCGAAGCTCTTAAGAATTTAAATCCCGAAACGACCCTTTTTATAATAGCCTCAAAGACGTTTACTACTCTTGAGACTATGGCCAATGCTTCAAACGCAAGACAGTGGCTTGTGTCTAAGCTTGGAGATAAAGCTGTAAGCAAACACTTTGTTGCTCTTTCAGCAAACGCAAAAAAAGTTAAAGAGTTAGGCATAGATGAAAATAATATGTTTGAATTTTGGGATTTTGTAGGAGGCAGATATTCTTTATGGTCTTCTATAGGATTATCAATTGCCTGCTATGTCGGTTTTGATAAATTTATTGAACTTTTGGAAGGTGCATATTATATTGATCAACATTTTTTAAATGCGCCTTATGAAAAAAATATACCTATTATTATGGCTATTTTGGGATTTTGGTATAACAATTTTTTTGGAGCTTCTACTTACGCTATTTTGCCTTATAGCCAGTATTTGCATAGATTTCCCGCATATATTCAGCAAGGAGATATGGAAAGCAATGGTAAATTTATAGACCGCGAAGGCAACAGGGTAGATTACGAAACCGGTCCTGTAATCTGGGGAGAACCAGGAACCAACGGACAGCATTCTTTTTATCAGCTTGTTCACCAGGGAACTAAATTTATTCCTTCTGATTTTATAGGTTTTATAAACTCTCTTGAGAAAGTCGGCGATCATCAAGAAAAATTGATGGCAAATTATTTTGCTCAGACGGAAGCTTTAGCGTTTGGTCTTACAAAAGAGCAAGTTGTTGAAAATCTTATAAGAAAGGGGCTTTCTAAAGCTGATATAGAATTTTTGGTGCCCTATAAAGTATTTGATGGGAACAGACCTACTAACAGCATATTGATAGATAATCTTACGCCCAAAACTCTTGGTGCGCTGATAGCATTGTACGAGCATAAAATATTTGCTCAGGGAATTATGTGGCGGATAAACAGCTTTGACCAGTGGGGAGTTGAGTTTGGAAAAGTTCTGGCAAATATAATACTACCGGAACTCAAAGGCGAAGTTGACAATAAGCATGATGCGTCAACAGAGAGTTTGATAAAGATTTATAGAGACAAAAGAAAATAATTAATTGTCCGTTTGTCATGGTGTATATGCCGTTTTGTAATTGTTGATGGGGTAAGTTATTAAGAGAGCAATATAAACATGAAAAAATATATTTTGGATTTTACTACAGCGCAGTTTAAAGTGGCAGTAAAAAATATAATAAAAGAAGATTACAGAATTAATCAAATTATTGAGTGGGTTTATGTTAAGAAAGCGTCATCTTTTGACGAGTTTACAAATATCTCAAAAGATCTGCGAGAAGAACTCAATAAAAGATTTACGCTCAGAGTTCTGAAAATAGTAAAAAAAGAACGTTCTATTATAGACGGAACAATTAGCTACACATTCCAAACTGTTGATAAGAAATATTTTTTTGCCGTTTTTTTGCCTGCTAACGGCAAAAATTCAGTTTGTATTTCTTCGCAGATAGGCTGTCCTGTATCGTGTGTATTCTGTTCCTCCGGCAAAGTTAAACCTGTTAGAAACTTAACTAGAGGCGAGATTCTTGAACAGATTTTGCATATAGAAAACGATATTAAAGAGAAAGTTTCAGGCGTGTTATTTATGGGAATGGGAGAGCCTACTCTTAATTTAAATAATATCTCGCTTGCTTTAAGCTCATTATTATCAAATAAAGAGTTTGGCATAGGCAAAAGGCGTATTACGCTTTCAAGTGTGGGGAATGTTCCGGCAATCAAGAAACTCGCGGATGATAATTTCGGAGTTCGTTTAGCTCTTTCTTTACATTCGGTTGATGAAAAGCAAAGAAAAAAGCTGATTCCAAATAACTTTGGTTTTCATATTAAAGATATATTAAATGTAGGCAAGTATTATCTTAAAAAAATGAAATCTCATCTTACAATAGAGTATATTTTATTTGGAAATATCAATGATTCTGTAGCAGATGCCCATAAGCTTGTAAGATTGCTTAGGCATCATGAGTTGTTGAATCCTAATGTTCAAGTAAATTTGATGCCTTTTAATCCAGTTGACGGAACCACCTTGCAAACGCCTCAAGAAGAAACAGTGCAAAAGTTTAAAAATATTTTAAAGCTCAATGGAATTATAGTAAACATAAGACAAGCAAAGGGTGCTGATATTAAAGCTGCTTGCGGTCAGCTCGGGTACTAATTTATAATCTTAAAAACCAAGATATATTGATTAGTTAGAGCTGAATGTTTAGAATTTTTTCTTGCATTCAACTTTAATTTTATAGCGAAAATTTGAACGTCCGAACCGTTTTTTTGTAAAATTTATCAAGAGATTGGACTATAAAAATAGAATTTTTATGCTATAAACGAGGTTTATGATTTTATGGGTTCCAGAAGAGAAGCACGTGAATGTTCTTTACAGATGCTTTATTTGTTTGACAATTGTAGCACTTCGGTTGACACCGCTTGCAATGCTTTTGAAGATGCTTTGCCAAAAGACGAAATTTACAGAGATTTTGCCGTAGGATTGTTTAAAGGAGTTTGCAGGAAAAAGGAAGAAATAGATGCTCTTATTAAAAAATACGCTAAAAATTGGGAATTGGGTAGAATGGCTGTTATTGACCGCAATATAATACGTTTGGCAGCTTACGAGATAATTGCCATACCTACAACTCCAATTAACGTTGTGATAGATGAAGCTATAGAAATATCAAAGCGATATTCCACAAAGGATTCAAGTAAGTTTGTAAACGGCATATTAGACAAACTAAAAGCCGTAAGGGCTTAATTTCTTACCTCTACTTGGATTATTTACCTGCAAAATCTAAAAAATAAATATGGAAAATATCCAAAATCTAATAAAACGCTTAAGAAAAGAATTAGCTAGGCATAATATTCTTTATTATGATAAGAACGAACCTGAAATTTCTGATGGAGAATATGACACTCTTGTAAGAGAACTTGAACGTCTTGAACAAGACTATCCTATTTTTGCATCGTCAAAATCTCCAACAAAAAAAGTTTTAGGTTGTGCTTCGTCTTCCTTTAAGCCTATAAAACATGCTGTTCCTATGCTTTCGTTAGATAACACATATTCGCGTGACGAAACTGCGTCATGGTACGAGAGGATGATAAAAAAGTTTAATAACTCAAATTTAGAATTTGTAATAGAGCCTAAAATAGATGGGGTAAGCGCGAGCTTAACGTATGTAGGTGGGGTTTTGATTATTGGAGCAACTCGCGGTGATGGAGAAATAGGAGAAGACATAACGGAAAACATAAAAACTATACAAGATATCCCTCATAAACTTAAAATACAAGATCCTCCGAGTTTTTTTGAATTTCGCGGGGAAGTGTATATAGATAAATCCGACTTTAAAAAACTTAATGAAAAAATATCTTACTTAGACGGTCAAAAATTCGCAAATCCAAGAAATGCTGCTTCAGGCTCACTAAGGCAAAAAAATCCCCAAATTACCGCTGAAAGAAAGCTTCGTTTTTTTGTCCATTCTTTCGGAAAAATTAAAGGAAAACATTTTGAAAAACAGTCCGAATTTTTAAAATATTGCCAAAAATGCGATTTTAAACTTCAAAGCAATTTTAGAATATGCAACTCTTTTGGAGAAGTGTCAAAGTTTATGGATATAATGCTTGAAAAGAGAGATTTGTTAAACTATGAAATTGATGGTCTTGTTATAAAAATAAACAGTTTGAAGTTACAAAATGAGTTGGGAAGTACAAACAAGAGTCCAAGATGGGCTGTAGCGTTTAAGTTTCCCTCTAAACAAGCTACAACTAAACTTATAAAAATAAGATCTCAAGTAGGGCGTACCGGAATAATTACGCCTTCTGCAATTTTAAACCCTGTCCCGCTTGGCGGAGTTACAATATCCCATGCTACGCTCCATAATTTTGAAGAAATTGAGCGTCTCAATATAAACGAAGGCGATATCATTTTAATAGAACGTGCTGGAGATGTTATCCCAAAGATAGTTAAAGTTGTGAGAAAGGAAAGTAAAAGTTTTTTTAACCCTCCCAAAAATTGTCCGTCATGCGGCAGCGAAGTTGTAAAAGATAACGAAAAAGAGGTCGCTTACAGATGTATAAACCCTGAGTGTCCTGCGCAGTTTAGAAGACACTTGATACATTTTGTCTCAAGAAATGCTATGGATATAGACGGATTTGGAGAATCCGTAATAGATCAGCTTCTTGAAAAAAAGAAATTGTATAAGTTGTCGGATATTTATCGCTTGAGTTATAACGATTTTATAGAACTTGAACTTTTTAAAGACAAAAAGGCCAATAATCTTATCAAGGCTATTGTTGAAAGCAAAAAGCGTCCTTTGAGCAAACTTATATTTGCTTTAGGAATACGCCACATTGGAGAAAAAGTTTCGGAAATTGTCGCTAAAAGGTTTAAAACTATGGAAGTTTTATTTGACGTATCTCTTGAAGATTTTTTAAAAGTATCTGAAATAGGTGAAGTATTGGCATTGTCTTTAAGAGAATTTTTTGAAAATGCGACTACGCGTCATGTAATAGAAGATTTGGTTTTAAGCGGAGTAAACATGACGGAACCTGAAACATCTAAGAAAGGGTCGCAATTTGAAGGAAGGGCATTTGTCTTAACAGGAGAACTTGAAAAATATTCAAGAGAAAATGCGGCTGAAATTATAAAGTCTTTAGGCGGAAAAGTGACATCTTCAGTAAGTAAAAAAACAGATTATGTTCTTGCAGGAGCAAATGCTGGATCTAAACTTGAAAAGGCTAAAGAGTTAGACATAAAAATTATTGATGAGGCAGAGTTTGAGAAACTAATAAACATATGATACAAGATATAGGGACAATTTATCAAGACGACGATATTATAGTAGTGAGCAAACCTTCAGGGATTATAGTTATACCTGATCAACATAACACTAATGAAAGTAAAACTCTTGTTGGCATATTGAAAAATCAGTTAGATCAAAAAATATGGGTGGTTCAGAGAAAAGATAAAGATACAACTGGCGTTTTGGTTTTTGCAAAAAATGCAGAAAGTCATAGAAATATAAGCATACAGTTTGAAAATTCTCAAGTATATAAGAAATACATTGCTCTTTTATCTGGCGTTTTGGAAGAAAATGAAGGGACTATAAACAAACCTATACTCATTTCAGGAAGAGATGTATCTATAGACCTAACTGGAAAAGAGTCAATAACTAAGTTTAAAGTTCTTGAAAGGTTTAAAAGTTATACTTTAGTTGAAGCTATGCCTTTGACATGCAGAAGACACCAAATAAGGATACATTTTTGGAGTTTAGGCCACCCATTAGCCATAGATGCTGAATATGGAGTGTCAGATCCTATAATGTTATCAGGGTTGAAACGCAATTACAAAGTAAAAAAATACGAAACCGAAAAGCCTCTTATATCAAGACTTACTTTGCATGCACAATCTCTAACATTAACATTGCCTTCTAGCGGTATAGGAAAGACTTTTGAAGCTCCTCTCCCAAAGGATTTTGAACTTACGCTTAAACAATTGAAAAAATATGCGAGGTAAGCATGGCAAGCAAAGTATATTTTCTTCCTTGGAACAGGATAAATGAACTTTATAAATTTTTAAAAGCTGCAAGAGTTTTTAATCACGTAAAATCTAGAAATTTTATTGCCATAAAGATGCATTTTGGTGAAGATGGTAACAAAGGTTATATTAAACCTGAATATGCTTCTCAAGTAGTAAAAATTATAAGAGAAAAGGCAGCGTATCCATATTTAACTGATGCAAGCACAATTTATGTGGGCAAACGTTCCGATGCGTACCATCATCTTCTGATTGCTAATAAGCATGGATTCAATGTTGACTCTTGCGGTTGTCCTGTAATTATAGCCGACGCTTTGCGTGGCAATGCTGAAACAAAAATTGAAGTTAATTTAAAGCATTTTGAACAGGTGACAATTGCCTATGATATTTATAATGCTGATGGTTTTATATTTTTAAACCACTTTAAAGGCCATGAGATAACAGGTTTTGGCGGAGCTTTAAAAAATATAGGCATGGGTTGCGGGAGTAAAGCCGGTAAATATGCAATGCATCATTCTTCTCAGCCGATTCTAAACAATAAGCGTTGTATAGGTTGTGGAAACTGCGTAAAGCATTGCTATCAGAAGGCATTGTCTCTTTTAGATAAAAAAGTTGCGATGGATAAAACAAAATGTGCAGGCTGTGGGCAGTGTATAGTAAATTGTGCATTTAAAGTATTTAAGCTAAATTGGAGCGAAGATCCTGCCGCAGTTCAAGAAAAAATAGTTGAGTATGCCTATGGGGTTTTAAAGAATAAAAGAGCGACTTATGTAAATTTTTTAAATCATATAAGTAAATTTTGCGACTGTTTTTCTTTGCCTAAGAACAATCCTCTTATGGAAGATGTAGGTATAGTTGCAGGCGCAGATCCAGTTGCTGTAGATCAAGCAAGTTATGACTTAGTAAATAAGGCTTATGGAAAAAAAATCTTCAAAAAAATATACCCTGAAATTGATTCTACTATACAGTTAAAGTATGCACAAGAAGTAGGTTTAGGTGAGCGTGATTACAAACTTGTAAACTATTAAAATGAGAATTATAAGGATAGATAAAGTAAAATTCAAAAAGAATACTTTTAAGATATGTTTTGAAAACAATGACAGTGCAATTGTTTTAGCCGATAGTATTGTTAAATTCGGTCTTAAAGTAGATAAAGAGCTTACGGATAAAAAATATAAAGAAGTTATGTCTTATGATAAATCTAAGAGAATAATGTCTGACGCATTAGCTTCGGTTGCTTTAAGATCTTACAGTTCAAGAGGGTTGCAAGCAAAACTCTTACAAAAAGGCTATGATAAAGATATGGTTTTGAATGCTGTTGATAGACTTGAAGAATTGAATTATATAGACGATGATAAGTTTTCAAAAAATTATGCTGTTTATCTATCTCAGAAAGGCAAGGGAGAGTTTGCAATTAAAGCTGAGTTAGAGAAGCATGGCATAGATAAGGTTTTAGTAATGGAAGCTCTTGATGAAGCGAAATCTCAAGAAGAACCTTACAAACAGATTGTTAAAATAATGCATTCAAAATTTAAAAATTTTAAATGGAAAGATAAAAGCGAAGTGAGAAGGGTGGCAGCATTTTTTTTAAGAAGAGGTTTTTCTTCAGAAAATATAGCGAAAGTGTTTAGAGAATACAGAAATATCTCTATTGATTAAACAACAGGAAAGGACAATGAGCACATCACTGATTAGCGTTTCAGACAAAACCGGTATTGTGGAATTTGCAAAGGAATTAAAAAATTTAGGTTGGGATATAATTTCCAGCGGTGGTACGGCAAAAATTTTAAAAGAAAATTCTATTGACTGCAAAGAAATATTTGAAGTTACTGGATTTCCAGAAATTTTAGATGGTAGGGTAAAAACGCTTAATCCGAAAATTCATGGCGGAATACTTGCTGTAAGAAATAAAAATGAACACACAAAACAGTTACAAGAACATAATATTGGTGCTATAGATATGGTTGTCGTAAATTTGTATCCATTTGAAGAAACAATAAACAAAATTCCTAAGCCCGAAGACAAAAAAATAGCTCAAGATGTTATAGAAAATATAGACATTGGGGGGGTAGCTTTGCTTAGAGCAGCGGCAAAAAATTATAAAGACGTTATGGTTATTTGCGATTTAAAGGACTATTCGGTTATTGTTGATAATTTAAAGCGCAAATCTGTAAATGAAGACTTAAAATTAAATTTGGCTGCAAAAGCTTTTCGTTGTACAGCTTACTATGACTCTTTAATTTCAA
This sequence comes from Endomicrobium sp., assembly GCA_031278405.1. Next base: position 9,368 of record JAITKL010000012.1, read on the forward strand.
GTTATTTAATTTATGAAAAGTTTCCTACATATGCATCTATACCTTTAAAAAAGTTATCGGGTCTCAGATACGGTGAAAACCCTCATCAAGAAGCTGCATTGTATTCAAATGGTACAGAAACAAATAAGCCTATAGTAATATCTGCAAAACAAATCCATGGAAAAGAGCTGTCGTACAACAATTATTTAGATTTGGAATCAGCATGGAGACTTGTTCATGAATTTGATGCACCTGCTTGTGCTATTATCAAACATAACAATCCTTGTGGTTGTGCTGAAGGAAGCTTTATAAAAGATGTGTATTTAAAAGCTTTGTCTTGCGATCCCATAAGTGCTTTTGGCGGCATAATAGCTTTTAATAAGTTTGTTGAAGAAGATACGGCGGAAGAAATAAGCAAATTATTTGTGGAGTGTGTTATAGCTCCGGGTTATTCTAAAAACGCTTTAGATATTTTAACCCGCAAGAAAAATATAAGATTATTAGTTCAAGAAATACCTTATAAGGAAGATAAAAATATTGTTGAATATAGAATGATGTCTTATGGTATGCTTGCTCAGGATAGAGACAATCTTTTATCAGCTGAAATAAGGCTCATGACAAGACGTCAACCAACAAAAGAAGAAAATGATTCTTTAAATTTTGCTTGGAAGATTGTAAAACATGTTAAGTCTAACGCTATTATTTTAGCTAGAGGCAGACAAACAGTGGGTATTGGAGCCGGACAGATGAGTCGTATAGATTCTTTAAAAATCGCTGTTGAAAAAATGAAAGATGTAAATCATACATTAGATGAGAAAAAATTTCCACTTGTTTTAGCGTCAGATGCTTTTTTCCCCTTTCCTGATATTATTGAAGAGTCGGCAAAGGCGGGAGTTACAGCTATAATTCAACCTGGTGGTTCAATAAAAGATGAGGATTCTGTTAAAGCTGCGGATGACAGAAATATGGCTATGGTGGCTACCGACATTCGTCATTTTAAACATTAATTTACGTAAAAGCATGTTTTACGGCAAGGGTGTTGATTATGAAGAAGCTTTTAGTGATGTCAATATTAATGTTGTTAATGGTGTGTTTTTTTTCTGATAATGCGTCGGCAAGAAGAAGACGTCATTTTAAGATAATAAATGTTGTTTATCCTGCCAATCATTATTGGGATTGGGATAGCGATCCCATCTATTGGTACCCTGATCAAATTGACGGCGATTTTTATTACAGCTATACAAGTTATAATAATTATGAAACTGAAAGAAGTAAGGCTAATACAGCGTTGAATGAAATAGAGCTTCTTGAGAAAAGAAGAACTGAATCTGAAAAGGCTAAAAAAGAATTAACAAAAGTAAAAATTACAGAAGCTAAATTTTATAAACAATATAGTACTGAGTCTCCTGCCGTTTCTATGGCTGAGATTACTTTAAAAAATAATTCAAATTATAAGATTACAGCCGTCTTTTTCAGAGGAAAGTTGATTACACCAAAGACTGGCAGGATTTTAATAGATGGAGATTTTAAGTGTGATTTGCCAGAACAGCTTGAGCCGGGAACAGAAAATATTTATGAAATAGCTTTGAATGATTTTGGAGGTTGGGCTAAAGTAAAAGTTTCAGATATCACCAAATTTGACGTTTCTATAATTGGGCTAGGCACAAGCGACGGGACAGTTTATGTAAGTGCTTTTTCAAACAACGATCAAAAAAGATTAGATAATTTAAAGAAAAAATATATTGACTAAGAAGAAGCATATGAGATGATACAAGAGAAAAAAAAAATTACAATTGCTGATATAGCGGCGTTGAAAAAAGACTTTAGAACTAAAGGGCTAAATACCGTTTGTCAAAGCGCCAAATGTCCAAATATCGACGAATGTTTTAAAAAGAAAACAGCAACATTTTTAATACTTGGAAAAAACTGCACAAGAAAATGCGCTTTTTGCGCTGTGGAAAAATATAGCCCAGAATTGATTGATGCAGACGAACCTTTTAAAATTGCAAAAACGATAAAAGAATTTGGGCTTTCTTATAGTGTTATAACGTCAGTAACAAGGGACGATTTGCCTGACGGCGGGGCAGGTCATTTTGCAAAAACAGTAAATGAGATAAAACTTGTTATTCCTAATGCTAAAGTAGAAGTTCTTGTGCCAGATTTTTTAGGCAAGACAGAACTTATAGACATCGTTTTAGTTTCAAAACCAGATGTTTTTTCTCATAATTTAGAAACAGTTCCATGCTTATACGATAATGTGAGAAAAGGCGCAGATTATAAACGCTCTATGAAAGTTTTAAAGTATGCAAAAAATTTAGGCTTTAAAGTCAAAACAGGAATAATGTTGGGTTTAGGTGAAACTGAACGGCAACTGTTTGATATTATTAAAGATGTAAAAGATACGGGTATTGATATTCTCACTATTGGACAATATCTTGCTCCCACAAAAAAGCATTATTCTGTTGTTAAACAATATAAAAAGGAAGAATTTCAAAAGATAAGAGATTTTGCTCTTTCAATTGGCATAAGACAAGTAATTACAGGAAGATATGTCCGCAGTTCGTACTTAGCAGAGAAATATTTTAGAATGTTTTTTTGAGTAAGACAAACGTATTTGTCCGACGTAGGCGGTATAGTGAGGTAAAGCTTACTATTTATTTAGGTGCATATTTGAAACACAAACTGATATAAAACCAAAAAATCAGATTTGGCATTTTTGTTTTTTGTTAAAGAACTTAATTCTTTTTACAATGATTTGAAAGCTTTTTTAGTTCAAATAATAAAGTGTCTATACTTTTGCTTTCCTCTCGATGATGCTGAGCAAACGTCTTTAAACAGATAGGAGAAAAGAATATCAAGAGAGTTTTCCCAATGTTACATACGAATTAAATGGGGAACCAGTGTGGATTTTGCTACTTATGGACGGACGCATGCAAAAAGGAAAAGATAGATTTGATAAAAA
>JAITKL010000043.1 GCA_031278405.1 Endomicrobium sp.
ATTGCTTGAACTTTAGTCGGAAGTCCCCAGAGATTTATAAAACCTTCAGCATCCTTGTGATTGTAAATTTCGTCCTTTTCAAAAGTCGCAAGTTTTTCAGAATACAACGAATTTTTGGCTATTCTTGAAACAGGCGTAATATTTCCTTTGTAAAGTTTCAACCTTACACTTCCAGTTATATACTTTTGAGTATTGTTTATAAAAGCGTCCAGAGCTTCTCTTACGGGCGAAAACCACAAACCATAATATGCTATTTCCGCGTATTTACTAGAAAGAGACTGTTTAAAGTGCAAAGTGTCTCTGTCCATAGTAATAGATTCCAATTCTTTATGAGCAGCATACAAAACAACCGCCGCAGGTGATTCGTACACGCCTCTTGACTTCATACCAACAAGTCTGTTTTCAATAATGTCTACTCTTCCAATTCCGTTAGCTCCGGCAATTTCATTTAACTTTGTAATCAGTTCAACAGGCTTAATCTTTTTACCATTAACGTTAACCGGCACACCCGTTTCAAAATCTATTGAAATATAAGCGGGCTTATTTGGCGCTTTTTCTGGACAAACAGTCATTCTAAACATAGACTCGTCATAACCTTCGCTCAAATCCTCTAAAACACCGCCTTCGTAAGAAACATGCCATAAGTTTGCATCTGAGGAGTATGGTTTTGACTTTGTTACGGGAACAGGAATATTCCTTTTTTTTGCGTAGCTTATGGCATCTTCTCTTGAACGTATTTCCCATTCTCTCCAAGGAGCAATAATTTTTACATCAGGAATTAAAGCCTTGAAAGCAAGTTCAAAACGAACCTGATCATTACCTTTCCCTGTAGCACCGTGACAAACAGCATCGGCTTTTTCTTTCTTTACAATATCTGCAATCTTTTTGGCAATTACAGGTCTGGCCAAAGCTGTACCTAAGTAATATCTGTCCTCATATAATGCTTCCGCTTTTATTGCAGGATAAATATAATCCGTTACAAATTCCTCTTTAGCGTCAACAATATAAGATTTTGAAGCACCTGTGCTTTTTGCTTTTTCATTAAGACCTTTTAATTCTTTCCCCTGTCCGACATCTACACAACAAGCAACAACTTCGCAATTATAATGCTCTCTAACCCAAGACAAAATTACTGAAGTATCTAGTCCGCCAGAATATGCCACAACTACTTTTTTAATATTTTCTCTTGCCATTTTAATGCTTCCTCCAAAATTTTCATAGCGCAATCAACATCTTTTTTTGTAATTATAAGCGGTGGTAACAGTCGCAAAACTGTATCATGCGTGCAATTTATTATCAATCTCTTTTCTAAACAATAATTTACTACATCTTTACCATTAATTGTTAAATCTATGCCTAAGATTAATCCAACTCCTCGCACTTCTTTAATAATTGAATATTTATTTTTTAAAACTTCTAACTTTTTGCGAAGATAATCTGAAATTTTAGATGAATTATAAAGAAATTTTGCAGTCATCATCTTTGATACGGCTAAGGCTGAAGCACAAGAAACAGGATTGCCGCCAAAAGTTGACCCATGATCGCCGTATGTAAAAGCATCCTCGCATCTTTTACCAGCTACCACCGCGCCTAAAGGCAAACCGTTTGCTAAAGATTTAGCCATAGTGACAATATCTGGCTTAACGCCAAAACTTTCAAATGCATAAAACTTTCCAGTGCGCCCAATGCCACACTGTATTTCGTCAAAAATCAAAAGAAGATTGTTCTTATTGCAAAGAAGTCGCAAATCTTTTAAGAATTTTTTCTCTGCGGGAATTATACCCCCTTCGCCTTGTACAGGCTCTATCATCACAGCAACAGTTTTATTGTTTATCAGCTTTTTTAATGAGTTTATGTCGTTAAACTCTGCGAAAACAAATTTTTCCTGCAACGGTTTTAAGTAATTATGAAACTTTTTTTGCCCAGTAGCAGCCATTGTAGCCATTGTTCTTCCATGGAATGAGTTGTTGAAACAAATTATCTCGTACCTGTTCCCAAATTTGGAAGGATTTAAATGCCCCCATTTTCTAGCAAGCTTTATAGCGCATTCATTGGCTTCAGCTCCTGAATTTGCCAAAAATACTCTTGCTTTCGGGAAAGCTCTTTTTACAAGCTCTGCTCCCAAATTAACTTGAGCGGGTGCGTAATATAAGTTTGATACATGCACAAAATTATCCAGTTGTAGTTTAATGGCTTTTAAAACTTTATCGTTGCAATGTCCGAGATTGCACACGCCGACACCTGCAAAAAAATCTAAATATTTTATTCCTTTATCATCCCATATAAACTGATTTTTAGCTTTCTTTACCGCAAGATTGGCGCGTTTGTACGTACGCATAAAATACTTATCTTCAATCTGTTTTATATTCATTTCTTTATTACTGTTCCTTTAATATTTTTTATTCCACTTTCGCCATCAGCTATCCAAACTTCCTTAACACCTTTCTTTACTGAGTTAACACATCCTTTAATTTTTGGAATCATACCACCTGTTATAGCTTCGCTTTTTATCAAAACGTCAACATGTTTTATTTTTATCTCTTTAATTATTTTTCTGTTTTTATTAAAAACGCCGGGAACATTTGTTAAAAATATTAATTTTTCCGCTTTGAATGCTGATGCCAGAGAAGCTGCCAGAGAATCTGCGTTAACGTTCATAACGTTTCCTACAGCATCTTGAGCGATTGATGCTATAACAGGCAAAAACCCCGCCTTTAATAAAACTTCTATCAACTTTTTATTTACTTTTACAGGATCTCCTACGAAACCAAGTTCTTTAACTTGTTTACAAATTACGCTTTTACCATCTTTGCCAGAAATGCCCACTGCGTTAGCTCCATTTTTGATAAGCTCCGTTGTAAGAATTCTGTTTACTTTACCACTTAATGCCAGCTCCACAACAGAAAGAGTATCGGCATCTGTATATCTTAACCCATTCACGAATTTGCTTGTAACAAAAAACTTCTCAAGCATAACATTAATTTCTGGACCACCACCGTGAATTAAAATAAATCTTCGTCTTCGTGAAATTTCTGTAAGCTCTTTAAGAAATTTAGCTTGCGTCTTCAGATTTTTTGTTAAACTACCACCAAATTTCACTACTGTCAGTGACTTCATTTTTTCATGCTCCTGTATTTCATACTACCTTTAAAATATCTAAGCAACCTTAACAACAAAGTCAAAACCAAGACTGTACGCAATAGACGACAAGTTTGCAAAAGATAGATTACTGTATTTTGATGACAAAATACAATAGAAGACATTTGGTTTTTTCATTTTTCTCCATTTGCTTTAGTTATTTCGCTAGTTTTAGCTTCTGGTATAGCGATAATTTTTAATTTTCCAAAAAACAATTAAATCTTTTGTTTCGTTATATTCCCTTAGAAGACAAGTCTTATAAAGATTCTATTCTTTTAAAATTTTAGCGAAGTGTTCTCTAAAAGTAATGTAATCTCTAATTTCTATTGTCAACATAATATCTTAATGATTAAACGCGATTTTATTATTAACTAGTCTATTTCTGCATAGCTCTATATTTATACTATACTGCCGTTACTTCGCCTTGTCTATATTGTGAATGTTTACATTTAAATCTAAAATCACAAACAGAACATTTTGACAAATCAGGATCAAAATTTTCTGCAGCTATTTTTTCTGCAATATCAATTGCAGTATTTATGGCATTATTTATATCATCTTGAGTTCTTTTTGTATAAACCTTTTTGTTGTTCGACAAGAAATAAACGGATATTTTATCAGGATTAAAACCAATAATGTTCTTGCATGCATAAGCGTAAAAAGTCAATTGTAAATCTTTATTAACACGTTCTTGTTCCCAAATTTGGACATGCGTTTTGTAATCCATAACTTCGTATGTACCGTCGAGATATTTGTCTATTCTATCAATGATTCCCACAAATTTATACTTTCCTATATTTATGTCAAAGGATTTTTCAACATATAAAACTTCAGACTTTGCCTCACAAAAAGATGTGTAATAATTCTCAAGCATTTGATTGCCGCGATGATAATATTCAAAAATCTGCCGAGGATCTTTAAAACCGTCGTTTTTCCATGCATTGTTGTAACACTTAAACAAAGCATCGCGAGACTGGTCTCCACCGCCATGAAACTGTTCAAGCATTTTATGAATAATATGTCCAAAAGTAATGTCTGAATTTACAGGAATATGAAAATTGTCCAAATATACAAGTTTATACTTGTACGGACAAAATAAATACGTATTTACTCTGGAATAACTTATCTTAAATCCTTGTCTGGTCATATTTTCCTAAAATTTTACGTTTATAAAGGAATAACGATGCTCAGTACTTTTTACTCTGAAACATTCTAAAATCTACCAATTCGTCAACAGACTCTTTATGTGTTTTGAACTATAAGAACAGAATCGTCTTTTAATGTCGTATTTTAAAATATTCTTCAACACAGAATTAGTGAGAACTAAAGTTTTTGTCGCTGTCTTCTATAGAGATGTTCCATAAAAACTATATCGTATTTATCGTGTAACAAAGCAAAGTCTTTTATAGCATCACATTTAATAATTTTTTGCTTTGTCGTTAAACCAAATACTTTTTACATTATGTTTAACATTTAATAGATGTAATTATACAATAATTTTGTTTATAAAATTCGACTTAAAAAATTTATATTATTAAAATACGAGCGGTGATGCCATAAATATGATTGTAAAATGATGTATCTAACTTATTATTTAAAGATACAATATCTACGACTACTTTATTTTTACAAATCTTCCTTTTATAAGAATTCTCTTAGATAAATTTTCCATTAAGAACAGATTTAAGATAATTACTTAGAAAAAGGAGATATTTATACCCATTTTTATCTTTAAGTTTTAGATTTTACAAAAAAAATCACAAAAATCTTATTATTATGAACAAAAGAGAAATAATTCGTTATACTCCTTTTTGTAAAGGAGATTTATAAATGACACAAATGAAGAAAAAAACTTTTTACTATTATTTCTTGTTTATACTGCTATCTTTTAGCACCCTGTTCAAAAAAAAGAAAAAGATAAAATTCTTATCTTAATAGATTTGATTCTACTCCTGTCCTACTTATGCTACTTCAACTTTTGAAACTCCCGATACTTTCAAAAAGTTACTTGAGTACACCGCTACACTCTTATGACTGATGCTATAATATATTGTTCCGCAATATTATCCTAACCTACCTTAACAATCAACCACTTGCGCGG
>JAITKL010000056.1 GCA_031278405.1 Endomicrobium sp.
GTAGCAACCTCATCGCAAATTAACAAAATGCCGTAACGCTTGCAAATATTTGCATATTCCTTAAGATAACCTTTCGGCATTACAAGCATGCCCGAAGCTGCTTGATTTAAAGGCTCAATTATTGCTGCCGCTATTGTTTTATGATTTTTAGAAATAATATCCTTAACTTGTCTTATACATTCACCTTTACAGCTGACTTTAATATTATGGTCTATAAAATCTTTAGCATTTAAAGGAAAAGTAACTTCTTTTTTTCTTCTGTATGCGCATCTATAGCAATACGGAGACATTGCAAAATAATTTTTAAACAAAAGAGATTTAAAATTTGAATGAAAAGAATCTACGCCTCCAACAGAAACAGCTCCGATTGTATCGCCGTGATAAGCGTTTTTTAAAGAAAAAAAGAACCGTCTTTTTTCTCCCTTAAACTGCCAATACTGGTACGCCATTTTTATAGCGACTTCTACAGCCGTTGATCCGTTGTCGGAATAAAAAATCTTTTTCAAATTTTTAGGAAGTATTGATATAAGCTTCTTGGCAAACATTATTGCAGGAGCGTGCGTAAGTCCTAAAAATGTAGTATGCGAAACTTTATCAATCTGTTTTTTTATAGCTTTATCTATCTTAGGACTTCTATGACCTAAAAGATTAACCCAAAGTGAAGAGACTCCGTCCAAATATTTTTTACCGTCAATATCGTATAAATAAGAACCCTTGGCTTTATCTATTATTAACGGCTCGCAAGGATCATTATTTATCCAGTCTGCCATTTGCGTAAAAGGATGCCAGATGTTGTTTTTATCAGACTTTACAAGTTTCGTTTTTATTTTATTATCCATTCACTCTTCCTCAAATCAATTCTTTCGTTATATCCTAATTCTAAAACAGGAAGTTTTGTTAATTGTTTTATTAGTTTTGCGTTAGATTTTACGGATATGTCATTTTTATCCTTGTTGCCATTTAAGATTATACCTAAGATTTTTTGGTTAGTACTTTTTAGTTTTTTCAATCGTAAGCAAAGTATGGTTTATTGTTCCCAAATTATGCCTTGCAACAACTATAACAGGAAGGTTAAATATCTTTATCAAATCGCTTATAAAAAAATTTTTCTTAAGAGGAACCATTACCCCACCAACACCTTCAACTACTGTAAAATTATATTTATTAAAAAAATAGTCAAAAGCTTTTTTTGTTTTCTTTAAATTAAACTTCTTATTTTCAAGCAAAGAAGCACCGTAAGGAGACATTGGATTTTTAAAAAACTCAGGTGTTACAACTTCAGCTGATTCTTCAACACTTCCAGAAGATTCAATAAGAGCTTTTGCGTCATTTCTGTCGCCTGTTGACACGGGTTTAAAACAACCACACTTTACACCTAAACTTTTTAGAAATTCCAATATTCGGCAAGATACGTAAGTCTTGCCAACCTCTGTACCTGTCGCAGTTACAAATATTCCTTTGTGCACTTTTAGCTCCGATAAAAATTATTTTTAAAGATTTCATTTATATCGTTTGGTAGTTCCGCTTTGAATTCAACTGTTTTTAAAGTTCTTGGGTGAGTAAAAGTTACAGAGTATGCATGTAGCATTTGTCTGCTATATTTTTTTCCATTAATATAAACTTCTGAACCACCATATTGTTGGTCCCCAACCACAGGGTGGTTAATATATTTCATATGGCTTCTTATTTGGTGCGTTCTTCCTGTAATAATTCTTACTTCTACTAAAGTATATCCGTCTCTTCTTGCAAGAACTTTAAACTCACTAATTGCCATTTTTTTTGCCAAGGGATTAACAGACATAAGCTTTCTGTTTTGAGGCGACCTACCAAGAGGAGCTTCTATTCTGCCTTTATCTTCACTAATAGCTCCTTTTACTGCGGCAAGATAAATCTTCTTTACAACTCTCCTTTGAATCTGTTTTGATATACTTATTTTAGACTTCTCGTTCTTTGCAAAAATAATAATACCTGAAGTGTCTTTATCTAATCTATGAATTAAGTAAGGATTATACTTACCTTTTGAATGAGCTATTAAAGCATTAAGAAGTGTTCCCGAAGGATGTCCATAAGAAGGGTGAACTACAATATCTGCTTGTTTATTTACAAGAATAATATCATCATCTTCATATATTATGTCAAGTTTTATTTTTTCAGGCTCTATTTGAAGTTTTCCTTCTTTTTCAAATTCAAAAGAAATAATATCGCCTCTTTTAAGCTTATGGCTTGGCAAAACAAGCTTTCCATTTACAAAAATTTTTTGTTTATCTGTAAGTCTTTGAAAATATGAGCGAGAATAATCTTTATAAAGTGAAGCTAAATAAAGATCTGTTCTTTCTTTTTCAAACTTTTTATACGTTATTTTTTCTTGCATATTATGGAAACTCCGATTATAAACAATATTAAAGATAAAATCTGCGATACTGACAAACCAAAATACTGCCCCCCTCTTCCGGGATCGCCTCTAAAAAATTCAACTACAAATCTCAACACAGCATAAGATATAAAATAAAGCGAAACTAGAAACCCACTTTTATGTTCTTTTTTGGAATAAAAATATAAAATAAAGAAAATTAAAAAATTTCCGAACGATTCATAAAGTTGAGTAGGATGAAGGTGTACACCTACAACTGCCAAAGAGTTTTTATCTCTAAATACAACAGACCATGCGAGATTAGTCTCTTTGCCGTAACAACAGCCTGCAAAAAAGCAGCCTATTCTTCCTATAGCATGACCTAAAGCCAGAGCTGGAGCAAAAAAATCACCAAGCTTGAGTATTGATATTTTTTTTATCCTAACATATGCCAACACAAATATAGCAGCCGATATAAAACCTCCGTAATATGTAAGCCCTCCCTCCCACAGCTTAAAAACGGATATAGGATATAAAACAAAATCTTGCGGATTTAAAAGAACAAACAGAAGCCTTGCTCCTATTATTCCAGAAACTATAATATATATAAACAAAGAATAAAGTTCGTCTTGTGAAAGTATTTTTTCTTTTGGTTTTTTTATTTGGCTTGAAAGATATATAATAGCCGTAAAAAAAGCCAGCGCAACAAAAAGTCCGTAAGAAAAAATAGTAAATTCTCCGATATTGAAAATAATAGGATGCATTTTTTATCTTACCTTTTGCTTCCCGTCAAGAAATAGCACATCTATTGCAATCAAAAACATTGCAACGCATATGCAAGAATCAGCCACATTAAAAGAAGGCCATCTTAAAGAATTGACGCCAAAATCCAAAAAATCAACGATAAAACCTCTAAAAAACCTATCTATTAGATTGCCAAAACCACCAAATATTACAAGACAGAAAGCGTATTTCTGCAAATTATCAAACTTTTCTTTGTTTCTATAAAGCCATAATGACAAAGCCAATAAAAAAAAAGAAATTATCAAGGACAGCAGTAAATTTTTGCCTTGTAATATACTAAAAGCTGTTCCTGTATTATGAATATTTGTAATATTAAAAAAATCAAATATAGAAATAACGTTTATAACAGTTGCATAATCCACGTGTTTTACAATCAAATATTTTGTAAACTGATCTAAAATAAAAGTAAGAATGCCAAGTATTAACGGCTTTTTCACTTATTTTAAGCCTCCAAACACCTAGGGCATAAATCATTTTTAATTCCGTCTATATGTCTCCAACATCTGACACACTTTTTATATTCAGATTTTACAGCTTCAATAGTCAATTCATCTTCTTTGTCTGAATTTTTATATTTTATATCCCAGCTTCCTAAAGATAAATTAACAAGTTTTAAATCTTTAAATGCTTCAGTATACTTATGTCCGTAAGTTATATTAAGAGAAGCTTCTAAATTTGAACCTATAACTTTATTTTGTCTTAATTTTTCATAAGAAAATAAAGCTTTTTCTCTTGCTTTTAGTATTCTTTTCCATTTTTCAATAGTCTTAGCTTGAAGAATATATTTGCTGTTCATTATAGGAAAATCAGAAAGAAAAACTGACCAAACCAAACTAGAATCAAGCTTTTTCAATTCATTCCATGCTTCTTCGGCAGTAAAAGAAAGTATTGGAGATATAAGCCTTATCAGCACAGAACATATCTCAAACATGGTTGATTGAGCACTTATTCTTTTTTTGCTTTCTCTCTTATCGCAATAAAGAGTATCTTTTAACGCATCAAGATAGAAACCGCTTAAAAATACCGTACAGAAATTATTTATCGCAGAAGTTGTCTTATGAAATTCGTAACTCTCGTATGTGGCTACAGTAGATGATATAAGATGCTGAAGTCTGCTTAAAGCGTATCTGTCAATCTCCTCCATTTCTTTAAACGCCAAAACTTTTTTAACGTTAAAATCGCTTATATTGGCAAGCAAAAATCTTATTGTATTCCTTATTTTTCTATACGCATCGCTTAAACCTTTTATAATTTCATCTGAAACCCTTATATCTTCTTTGTAATCACTTGAGGCTATCCAAAGACGAAGAATGTCTGCTCCGTATTTATTTATCAACAGTTCGCTTGATACAAAATTTCCTAGCGATTTGGACATTTTCTTACCCTGTCCGTCAACAACAAATCCGTGCGTTAAAACATTTTTATAAGGTACCACGCCTTTAACAGCTACAGCTGGTATGAGAGATGTTTGAAACCAACCGCGATGTTGATCGCTACCTTCAAGATACAAATCGGCTGGAAATTCCAAATCCTCATAATTCTTGCTTGATAAAACCGCTTCGCAGGAAACGCCAGAATCAAACCATACGTCTAAAATATCTTCTTCTTTTGTAAAACTTATTGCACCACACGAAGAACATTTTGCATTCGTTCCTTTTAAGAGATCTTCTTCGCTCTTTTCAAACCAAGAATCCGATCCTTTCTCACCGAAAAGTTTTGATATTGAATCTATTACTTTTGTATCCAAAAGCGACTCGCCACATTCTTTACAATAAAAAACAGGTATAGGCACCCCCCATAAGCGCTGACGACTTAGGCACCAATCAGGACGACTTTCCAACATAGAAGTTGTTCTATTTTCGCCGTAATTTGGAATCCAATTAACGTCTTTTACAGATTCCAAAAGTTTTTCTCTCAAATTATCATGTTCAATTGATAAAAACCATTGCGGCGTAGCTCTAAAAATTATAGGTTTCTTGCATCTCCAACAATGAGGACAAGAATGCTCAAGTTTTAGCTGAGCAAGAATTTTTCCTTCTTTGCTAAGTTTTTCTATTATTAAAGGATTGGCTTTAAATATATGAACATTCTCAAATTCAGGAACTTCTTTTGCAAACAAACCTTTACCATTTATAGGAGACAATATCTCTAGTCCATATTCCAATCCAGCCTGATAATCTTCAGGACCGTGTCCAGGCGCTATATGAACTATACCAGTACCGTCTTCCATGCTTACAAACTCAGCTAAAATTCCTTGTGATTGTCTGTTTGTAACAAGTGGGTTTTGGCATTTTATATTCACAAAATCAACACCTTTGGCTTCAAAAATAATATCATAACTTAGAGCTTTTATTTTCTCTTTAACCTTTTCAAGCAAAGGTTTAGCAATTATAAGTTTTTCTTCATTCCCCAACGCCATTTTATAAACAATAACAGCATAGTCGGACTGACCATTAAAAGCCAATGCAACGTTTGCAGGAAGCGTCCATGGAGTAGTAGTCCATATCAGTATAGAAAAATCTTTTAATATATCTTCATCTTCTCTTGACTTTAAAGCTTCCGGCAAAGATATTATTTTAAATTTTACAAATATAGATTCTGACTCATGGTCTGCATACTCTACTTCTGCGTCAGCCATAGCAGTCTCGCAAGTAGGACACCAATAAACGGGTTTCTTTCTTCTGTATATATACCCTTTCTCAACTAATTCTTTAAAAACTTTTACTATTGAAGCTTCATACTTTGGATCTAAAGTAAGATAAGGATTATTCCAATCAGCTATAACCCCAAGCCTCTTAAACTCTTCTTTTTGTATATCAACAAATTTTTTTGCAAAGTCTGCTGCTTGTTTTCTAAAAACAATTTTGTCAACTTTGTTCTTATCAGTCTTCATTTCTTTTAGAACACTTAACTCTATTGGGAGACCATGACAATCCCAACCCGGCGTAAAAGGAACATACTTCCCCGACATTGAATGATATTTTATAATGAAATCTTTTAAAACTTTATTAAGTCCCGTTCCCATATGTATATGAGCATTCGCATACGGAGGTCCGTCATGAAAAATAAATTTCTCTTTATCTCTATTTTTTTCGCATAACTTAACGTAAAGTTGTTTTTTCTCCCACTCCTCAACAAATGAAGGCTCCATCTGAGACAAATTAGCTTTCATTTGGAAATCTGTTTTTGGCAGATTTACAGTTTTTGAATAATCTTTTTCCTCAGCCATTTTTTATTTCCTTAAACTTAAAACTTTAATAATAATTAATTTATATTTTCACGGAATAGTATCCAAAACTTCGTCAAGCTCTTCTTCTGAACGTCCAGTTATCTCTATTGTTTTCTCTCTGCCTCTCTCGCCTTTTCTTAAGAAAATCATAGACCTTTTAACATCAAAAAAATC
>JAITKL010000059.1 GCA_031278405.1 Endomicrobium sp.
CATTATGATAGGTTTACTCGTCTGGAAAATAAGTCATAGAGAAGGATGCTTAAGCGTGAGTGAGTTTATCGCCAATGTTGCAAGAAAGAAAAAAGATAGAATATAGATTATTTAGATATAAACGGTTGTGCGACATTAAAAACAAATGCTTCATATGTATAAATTGTTATAATTATTGATAGGTTTAGATTACATGCGCTCGTAGTTTAATGGATAGAGCGCCGGCCTCCGGAGCCGGTGATTCCGGTTCAAGTCCGGACGGGCGCGGTTTTGCATTTTAGCGGTAAATCTATCCCGTTAATCAATTGATTATCTCAAAGCAGGAATGCAATATGATTGATGGTGAAGGAAACTTAGAAAAACTTTATTCTGTTATGGACAAGTGCGAGTTTTGTCCAAGAAAATGTAAAGTAAACAGAAATGAAGGACAAAAAGGATTTTGTCGTACGTCACATAAAATATTTATTGCAAGTTGCAATACGCATATCGGGGAAGAGCCTCCTATAAGTGGCAGTCAAGGTTCAGGTGCAATCTTTTTTTCAAATTGTACGCTTAATTGCATTTTTTGCCAAAACTATCCTATTAGTCAATTTGGAAACGGTAGAGAAATAAGTCATGATGATTTGGTTGACATAATGCTTAATCTCCAAAAAAGAGGTGTTCATAACATAAACTTTGTTACACCAACCCACTACAGTGCTCACATAGCAAAAGCAGTTTATCTTTCCCGCCAAAGAGGACTGACAATACCTATAGTATATAACTGTAGTGGCTATGAAAGCGTAGAAATTTTAAAACTGCTTGAAGGAATAATTGACATATACCTTCCCGACACAAAATATTCAAGCGATGAATTGGCTTTTAAATATTCTGGAATTAAAAATTATGTTGAAGTAAATCGCTCAGCTTTAAAAGAGATGAAAAGACAAGTAGGTAATTTAACTTTCGATAAAAACGGAATTGCAAAAAGAGGAATTATCGTGAGACATTTAGTTTTACCGAGCTTCTTTGAAAATACTAAAAAGGCTTTAGATTTTATAGCCAAAGATCTTTCAACGGACACTTTTGTAAGCTTGATGGCACAGTATCATACCGCAAATAAAGCTCATGAGTTTAAAGAATTGTCTCGATGTTTAACTAAAAAAGAATATGAAGAAGCGGTAAAATATCTTAAAAAAATAGGCTTAGAAAACGGTTGGGTTCAATATTTAAATAACGAGGAATAAATGAAATATAATAATGGACTTACTTCTATACTTATAAATAATGAAAATAGTTTAACTGCTTCTGCAATAGTTTTTGTAAGGGTTGGGTCTGTTGACGAGAAGTCTCCGCAAGCGGGGCTTTCCCATTTTATAGAACATTTAATGTTCAAAGGAAGCAAAAATTACCCTGGGGACAGCTTTAGCAAAAACGTTGAAAATTTTGGTGGGGAAATAAATGCAGCAACATCAAAAGAGTTTACAATGTATTACATAAACGTGCAAAAAGATTTTGTTGAAAAAAGTTTAAAAATGCTTGCAGATACTATGCAAAATCCTCTATTTCCAAAAGACGAGATAGCAAAAGAAAGAAAAGTTGTAATAGAAGAAATCCAAAGACATTTTGATAACCCCGGATCTGTCTTATATGAAAAGTTTTACGAAGCAATTTATAAAACAAGTGCGTTAAAAAACAGCGTTATAGGAACATCAGATGTTATTAGCAATATATCGTTTGAAGAAATATATGAATATTATAGAACGCATTATGTCCCTGAAAAGATGTTAGTTGTTGTTTCAGGCGGTTTTGACAAAGAAAAAGTTGAGGAGGTTATAGGCAATACTTTCGCCAAGTTTGAAAAGCAAAAAGTTCCAAGCGAGCCGTTGCTTAAGGAAAAAAACCGAGCTGGTAAAAATATAATTAAATACGGTAAAGTAGAAGTTGGATATATGCTTTCCGGTTTTCTGGCTTCCGATATTGATGATGAAGATCTATATGTCGCAGATTTGGCAACAGACATTTTAGGTGGAGGAAAAAGTTCCAGACTTTATAAATTTCTTTACGAAAAAGAACATCTTGTATATGCTATAGACGCTTCTTTTTCTGTTGAGAAGGGTGGCGGAAACATTTATATAGCTTCAGTTTTTGATCCGAAAAATATTAAAAAAATAAAAAAAGAAATTGAGAAGCAGATAGAAGATATTATAGCTAACGGTATTAGCGGAGAAGAATTAAATAGATCAAAAATTTTATTGAAAACGGATTGGCAGTTTTCTAACGAGACGCCTTATGATGTTGCTGATAAGTTCGGCTATTGGAATTTGATGGGTAATGCAGAGTTCGTTTACAGTTATCTAAGAAACTTACAGGATCTTACAAGCAAAGATGTCGTAGAATTTTTTAAAAAATATTATTCTAAAGATGCGATTTCTCATACGGCTATAGTGCCTAATAAAAAGTTATTGTTAATTTGAGGTATTTATATGGAAAATTTTACTCTTAAAAACGGTATTAACGTATTGTTTGATAAAACAAACTGTTCAGAAATTGTTTCTTTAAGAGTTCTTAGTCCGGTTTCTGTTATAAGTGAAGGTTTATGCAATGCGGGGATATCCAGCCTTATGTCAAAACTAATGGCATATTCTACAAAAAACCGTTCAAGTGCAATTTTAGCAAAGGACATAGGCAATATTGGCGCACATTTGTCTTCAGATGTGGCTTATGACATGACAGGATTTAGTATGTCTTACCTGTCTGAATATTCTGACAAAGCTATAGAGCTTCTTTCCGATATAACTTTAAATCCTATTTTTGATGAGAGAGAATTTAAATTTGAGAAAAAAAATGCTATTGCTGCCCTAAAGTCTCGCAAAGATAGCATAGGTGTAACCGCTTCAGATGAATTTGCCAAACTTTTTTACGGTAATTCTTCTTATTCTTTTCCAGTTATAGGTAGGAAAGAATCTATTTTGAAAATTTCCCGCGAAGATTTAATAAAGTGGCATAAATATTCCTACAATGCTTCAAATATTTTAATTTCTGTTTCGGGCAATATTTCTTTTAATGTTATAAAACAATCTTTGGAAAGACATTTTTCTGCTGTTACGGCAGGGGATAAATTTAAAGATCCGATATTCAATATAAGTCATACAAAAAACATAAAAAAAGAAATTAGTGGAAAGTTTAATCAGGCGTATATATTTATAGGATTTCCTTGTGCATCTGTTAATGGTAAAGATTTTGTAACAATTAAAGTTATAAGGACTGTTTTAGGCGGCAGAATGACGAGCAGATTGTTCGTTGAGTTAAGGGAAAAACTGGGATTAGCGTATGAGGTAAGCGCCGCTTATCCTTCAAGAAAAAAAGACAGTTATTTTGCAGTTTATATAGGTCTTGATAAGAAGAATATAGAGTTAACGTTAAAAAAGATAGATGAAATATTAAAAGACTTTTATTCCGTGAAAATTCCTGAGCAGGAATTAAAAGATGTTAAATCATATATAAAAGGTATATATCTTTTATATAGGCAGACAGTTAATAAAAAATCTTATTATAATGGCTGGAGCGAGATAGTTGGACAAGGTTATAAATATGATATAGAGTATTTAAGCGATATAGAAAAAGTTACAACACAAAATATTTTAGATGTTGCAAATAAAATATTTACAGGAAAATCTGTTTCTGTAATTATTAATCCTGAAGAATAAATTATTATTAATGAATGAACTAATTAAAAAAATTAACAGTATTTCTAAAGATTATGATGTGTATGCTGTTGGCGGTTTTGTAAGAGACTTACTTCTAAAGCTTAAACATAAAGATATTGATTTAGTTGTTAATAATGACGCTCTAAAGTATGCAAAAAAAGTAGCTGCAGTTTTAAAAGCTAAGCTTATAACGCTAGATGAAGATACTGAAACTTATAGGATAATACTTAAAGATTGCAAAATATCGAATATTGATATAGCGCTGTTTAATGGCAAGACAATAGAAGAAGACTTGCAAAACAGAGATTTTACTATTAACGCTATAGCTTTCAAGCTTAAATATTTTGAAAATTTCAGAAAACATATCATTTTCTCTAATAAAAATACTCTTGTAGATTTAAAATCTAAAACATTTAATGTTATCTCTGAAAGGACTTTTAAGGCAGATCCTTTAAGAATGCTTAGAGCTTTTAGATTTATTTCAGAATTTACTGGGTTTAAGCTTTCAAATAAGACATTATTGAAGATCAAACAAAATGCAAAACTTATAAAATCTGCCGTGCCTGAAAGAATAAAGAATGAGTTTTTTAGAATCCTTTCTGCACAAAATTCTTCACAATTACTTAAAATTATGGATGTTTGCGGACTGCTTTCTGGGATTTTTTTCGAAATTGAAAAAATGAAAAAAGCAAAAAAAAAATATTATTATCATCCATGTGGCTTGTTTGAGCATTCTTTTGAAACGCTAGAATCTGCAGAAAATATTTTAATCAATCTAAAAAAATATTTTCCAGCAAGCTTTATTGAACTGCAAGAGCATTTTTATAGTGGAGAGTCTTTATCGGAAAATGTTACAAGGGCGTCTTTGTTAAAGTTTACAGCTTTGTTTCACGACAATGCCAAACCTGAAACTGCAAAGTTTGAAAACGGAAAAGTGCGTTTTTTTGAACATGAAGATTTAGGCGCAAATAAATTAAGAGAAATAATGTATTCTTTAAAGTTTGGCAAAAGAGATATTGAAACCGCAACATTTTTAGTAAGACATCATATGCGACCTTCCACATTGACAAGAAATAATATTGTTACAAAAAAAGCTGTGCTGAAATTTTTTAGAGATATAGGTGATAATACTCCTGATTTAATTGTTCTTTCAATGTCTGATTGGCATTCTTATAAAAGGTTGAAAGTTTTTTCTCCAAAAGAATTAAAACTTCAAGAAAAATCAGCAAGAGAGCTTATAAAGAAATATTATGAGTTAAAAAATAGCAAACCTCTACCTAAGGTTATAGATGGCAATATAATAATGAAAGAATTCGGACTGAAGCCTGGTCCATGTGTCGGCGAGCTTTTAAACTTTGTAAATGAAGCACGGTTTGATGGAAAAGTTTTAAGTAAAAACGATGCTTTAAAGCTGATTTTGTCCAAATTGACACATACTAAAAAAAAGTATAAAATATGATTTTGGTATTATGCGGTGGTTTTTGCGGGCGTAGTCTAGTGGCAAAATCCCGACTTCCCAAGCCGGAGAGGTGGGTTCGATTCCCATCGCCCGCTATTCATTATTGGATTAAATACTTTCCTGTATAAGTGTGCTTAAAAGTTGGTCAATACTTACTTAATTGATATGTGTTTAATTGTGGGGAAAATAAGAGGTGTTTATTATGACATAAGCAAGATACATGAAATGTAAAAGACAAGTTGAAGTAAAAGATATTCAGACATATAGTTATGAAAAATGGTATGAAAGACATTTCAGGAACATGTCTACATTGCTCAACAAAAGTTTTTAAAATCATAGACAAGAACAAGTAGTATTTTCATTTGCCATAAATGACACAAAATCGTAGAAAGCCGATTCTTTTTAAATAAAAAATACTGACTTATATAGTTGCAATTTGAATCTTGAGTATAGTAGGTAAAAAGGTATAATTTAAGAGTGAAAAGAAGAAATAAGGTCAGCATTTATAAATGTAAATGTAAAAGATGGAGTTTGAATGTATTTTATTATAAATTACAAATGATGTATGAAAGCAGGTTTAGTGTATTTTTGATATGCTGAACATAAACAGAATACTCCTCTTTTCTATTTCTGATATAACGCTGCCTTTGTAATTAACATCATAAGAAGAGTTGTTAAGTTGTTAAAAAGAAATTAAATAAAAACTTGACAAAAAATTTTGATTGTGATATAGTATAATAATAAGTATAGTCAAGTTGCGGCAAAGCAATAAAAGTTTTTTATAAGTCCTTTATATAAAACTTTAAAATATTGTGTTTGAGAGGCTTGACAAGGATTTAAAAGTTTTGTTTAATTAAATTTGAGTTGTTAACACAGAATTTTAGAAAATAGTTGCAAAAAAATCTTTTTCGTGTTATATTTATGTTAGTTTTGTCTTAATATATATAATAAAGGTTTAATTCTTTCTAAAATGTATTCTTGCTAAATAGCATAATACATAATAATAGAAGCCTTTGCTAAAAAATTAAAAAGCAAAGGTAAATTTTTTCTTTAAAAAGTTCTTTGAATACTAAATAACACACAGATAAGCGCCTCGTAAAAGAGGCAATCAAGTAACTTAAGGTCATTTATCATTTTAATAAAATCCGGAAGGTTTTTATTTTAATAGAAAGTAGTACAAAAGTAATAGGAGCTTATTAACAAATCTCTATAAAAAATTTTTTATAGAGAGTTTGATCCTAGCTCAGAGTGAACGCTGGCGGCGTGCCTAACACATGCAAGTCGCGCGGGATTGTGCAGAGTATCGTATGATTTAGCGGCAAACGGGTGAGTAACACGTAGGAAACCTTCCTTAAAATAGGGAATATCTTCGAGAAATCGGAGTCAATACCGTATAAGACCACAATTTGGCATCAAATAGGGGTTAAAGCAGTAATGCGTTTTAAGATGGTCCTGCGGCCTATCAGCTAGTTGGTGGGGTAATAGCCTGCCAAGGCTATGACGGGTATCCGGCCTGAAAGGGTGAACGGACACACTGGAACTGAGATACGGTCCAGACTCCTACGGGAGGCAGCAGTGGGGAATTTTGGACAATGGGGGAAACCCTGATCCAGCGACGCCGCGTGGAGGACGAAGGTCTTCGGATTGTAAACTCCTTTTAGAGGGGACGAAAAAATGACGGTACCCTCAGAAAAAGCCACGGCTAACTACGTGCCAGCAGCCGCGGTAATACGTAGGTGGCAAGCGTTACTCGGAATTACTAGGCGTAAAGCGTATGTAGGCGGTTAGATAAGTCTCTAGTGGAATTTCTCGGCTCAACCGAGACACGCCTAGGGATACTGTTTGGCTTGAGTGTAGGAGGGGGAGACGGAATTCCTGGTGTAGCGGTGAAATGCGTAGATATCAGGAGGAACACCGATGGCGAAAGCAGTCTCCTGGTCAAATACTGACGCTAATGTACGAAAGCTAGGGTAGCAAACAGGATTAGATACCCTGGTAGTCCTAGCTGTAAACGATGTTCACTAGA
>JAITKL010000004.1 GCA_031278405.1 Endomicrobium sp.
CAAAAAGATATATTTTTTGAAAAAGTTATTTTAAATCCTGCTATTAATGAAAAACTTCAATCAGTTGCTCAGTCTCTCAGCAATTATATGGATTCTTCTTCTTTTAGCAAAACAATATACTCAAATGCTCAAAACGAGCTTGTTTATTTGTGCGGGCAAGATGTATCAAAATGGATATCTTCGGATAGCATTTACGGAAGAAGAATGTTTGATGCGGCGTACAATAATGTTTGCCGTCTTTTGGGGTTGCAAACAAAAGACTTGCAGGATGGCAAAAATATTGATAAGCAGACATCGTCAAGCGTTGATATGCAAAATATAGCAAATACTTCAAGTGGACAAACTTCGGTTGAAATTATTTTCGGAGGAGTTTCAATATACAACGAAGGTTTGTTAAGACTTGTTCAGGTTGTGTCAAAAGACAACGTAATAAAAATAAAGTTGTCTTTTAATGGGACGGATTGGAATGAAGAAGTTTCTTTCGTAGATTTTTATATAGACTTAAACGGTATCTCGGGAATGGGAGGTTCTTCTTTTATATATGGAGTAAGCGGATTTTTAGTTGCGGATTCAGGTTGGGAATATGCGTTGAGAATATATAAAGACAAAGCGATTTTGTATAAATATTCTGTTAATGGAGCGTCAATTATTTCTAACCTTGCCGTAAATGACAATTCAGTGTCTATACCAACCAAATATATTAGAGGAAATCCTGCGAAGTGGGGATTCCAAGCTATAGTTGTATCCGAAAATATAGGCAAGAAAACTATAGTTGATTTCTTAAACCAAACTTCTAAAAACAAATACGAAATTCTTTCTTTAAAACCTTTCCAAGCACCGCTTGTAAGGCGTTAAAAAAGACTCAGTTGAGTTTATGGGTTAATATTTCTTAGCGCGGACTTTGTCGCTTGATCATGATTGAAATTGAAATCAGGTATTAATTTTTTGTATAAATATTCTTTACTTTGCTTTACGGCTTTTTGCGTAAGGCTAAACCCTTGGGCGCAGTAACTCGTTGGGAAATTCCAAAAAGGAGGTCTAAAAGATGAATTACGAAAGCACGTTTATCGTTTCCCCTGAACTTCCTGCTGATAAAGTAGAAGAACTCGCCGAAAAAGCAGTAAAAACAATTGAAGCGGCGGAAGGAATCGTTAAAACAGTTCAACAGCTTGGTAAAAAGAAGCTTGCTTATCCTATTAACAAATTCCGCGAAGGAAGTTATGTTTATATGGAACTTAGCGGAGATGGTTCTATGGTTGGTTCTCTTGAGAGTTTTTTCAAATTTAATGATTCAGTAATAAGATTTCTTACTGTTAAAGTTGATAAGAAAAAAGTTTCCGAAAAACCTGCCGCGCAGCCCGAGCAGATCGTAAAAAATCCAGTGCTGGAGGCAAAAAATGACACAGCAAAATAATATTCGCCTGCCTGAGCAAAACAGCGTTATTATGGTAGGCAGGCTTACTAGAGATCCAGAGTTGAGGCGTACCGGAACAGGTAAGGCTGTTTGTTCATTTGATATAGCTATAAGCAGAAGAATTAAAGATTCTGTTACTGGCGAGTGGAAAGATGCCGATCCGACGTTTGTTCCAGTTATTGTTTGGGAAGAACAAGCTGAAAGATGCGGTGAGCGTTTGAAAAAAGGTTCGCCTGTGCATGTTGAAGGTAGGCTTCGGACTAACAAATGGGAAGGAAACGATGGAACCAAAAGAAACCGCTTGGAAGTTGTGGCTTCTAGGGTTCAGATTCTTTATATAGCAAGACAGGACAATGTTAGTATAGGTGCAAAGTCTGCGGATAGTATTCATACAGCATCTGATCATCAATATGACGGTGGTGTCGGCGTAGATGGTGATGAAGACATACCGTTTTAAACAGTTGGAGGAAAAATATGGCATTTATAAGAAAGTCTACAGGACAATCTAGACATCAAGTAGCACAAGCGGGAGGTCATGGACATTCCAGAGGAAAGTTTAATAAAAAGAGTGGATATATCAGAAGAAAAATTTGCCGTTTTTGTGCTGATAAAGTGGAAATAGATTATAAAAATATAAGTCTGTTGCGTGCATTTATAACTGAAAAAGGAAAAATTCTTTCAGGGCACGTAACTGGCACATGTGCTAAGCACCAGAGAGAACTTGACATGGCTATCAAAAAAGCAAGAATGCTTGCACTTTTGCCTTTTACGTCAAACTAATTTTTGCGTGAAACGGATTTTAGATAAGTTTGGAGGAAAAAATGAAAGTTATATTAATGTCCGACATTACTAACGTTGGACGTCAAGGCGAGATTAAAGAAGTCTCGCC
Source organism: Endomicrobium sp. (assembly GCA_031278405.1). Next base: position 2,304 of record JAITKL010000004.1, read on the forward strand.
TGGCTTTGCTAGGAATTATCTTGTTCCGCAAAAGCTGGCTATGGAAGTCACTCTTGCAAATCTCAAGGTTTGGGAAAGAGAGAGACTGAAACTTGAGAAACAAAGAGAAGAAATAATTTCAACGGTAAAGGAAATTACTTCCAAGATGGAAGCGGTTGAATTTACTGTTAAAGTTAAAATAGGTGCAAATGGCAAGATTTTCGGTTCTGTGACGCCTGCAAATCTTTCAAAAATTTTTGAAGAAAAGGGTTTTGAAGTCAACAAACGCGATATTCTTCTTTTCGATAATATAAAAGAAGTTGGGAATTACGAAGTAAATGTTAGGCTTCATCCTGAAGTTGTGGCAAAAGTAAAGCTTGCCGTAATAGGCGAAGAAGAGTAATATTGTCAGATAACATCGGTTGGTGGAAATGTTTGGTTCTTCCAACAGAATTTAGAAGAATTTTAAAAAATAGTTGGCATATTTAAATGGTAAATATAATAGAAAATGTACCACCTCAGGCTATAGACGTAGAAATGGCTGTCTTAGGTGCAATGCTTATACAAAAAGAAGCCATTTTGAAAGCTATAAATATAATTAATGATAGCGATTTTTATAAAGAAATCCACAGACAAATCTTTTTAGTAATCCATGATTTGTATATTGAAAATCAACCCGTAGATTTATATATAGTTACCGAATCTTTGAAAAAAAATAGATTGTTTGTCGAAGCCGGCGGAGCAAGCTATCTTGCTAATTTAATAAATTCTGTGCAAACTGTAGCTAATGTTGAGCATTATGCCTACATTATAAAAGACAAATCAATAGCTAGACAACTTATAAATACAGGTTTAGAAATAGTTACCGATGCGTTTAACGAGCAGAATTCACCTGAGGAAATATTAGATAAATCTCAAGCGGCTTTATTTAACATTTCACAGAGAAAAAGCAAAAAAAGCTTTACAAGTGTTTCCAAGCTTGTTATGCCAATGCTCCAAAAACTTGAAAAGATGCATTCAAATCCAAAAGATATTTCTGGACTTGCAACAGGTTTTACCGATTTAGACGCTAAAACTGCTGGACTCCATCCTTCCGAACTTATAATTTTAGCGGCTCGTCCGTCTATGGGTAAAACTGCTTTTGCTTTAAATATTGCCGAGCATGTGGCTATAGACCAAAAGAAAGCTGTGGCTATTTTTTCACTTGAAATGAAACAAGAGGCTTTAATGGTAAGATTTTTGGCTTCTTTGGCTAGAGTAAACACCAGCAAACTTAGAAACGGACAGTACAACAGTTCTGACTGGCTAAAACTTACGAATGCTGCGAGCAAAATTGCGGAAGCTCCTATCTTTATTGACGATGATTCAGATATAAGCATTACGGAGTTAAGAGCAAGTGCAAGAAAGCTTGCTATGGAACTTAAAGCTAAAGGAGGTGGCACCACGCCTTTGGCTTTGGTAATTATAGATTATATTCAGTTTATACGTGCTTCAGGACACAAGTCTGAATCGCGCCAGCAGGAAGTGTCGGAAATTTCCAGATCTCTTAAAGCTTTAGCTAAAGATTTAGATATACCTATAATAGTATTGTCTCAGTTGTCAAGAAGAACGGAAGACAGGGGAAGAAAAGACAGCAGACCGCAACTTTCAGATTTGAGAGATTCTGGAGCTATTGAACAGGATGCAGATGTTGTAGCGATGCTTTATAGAGAAGGATATTACAACAGAGAAGATCCTGGTTTACAGAAAGAAGCCACTTTAATAATAGGTAAACAGAGGAATGGACCCACAGGAGATGTCAATTTAATATTTGAAGGCGAGTACATGAAGTTCTCTGACAAATCCAAAATTACAGGATGATTATCAATGAAAAAACAAACACCCCCTTCGGCATTGTCCGCAACATGTAAAAGACCAAAGGTATTTTTCAGACCGACCTGGGTAGAAATTGACAAAAGCGATTTTCACTTCAACCTAAAAAAAATCAAAAAATATCTTGCAAAAGATACAAAAGTAATGGCTGTTGTTAAAGCCAATGCTTATGGTCATGGCGGAATAACTCTCGCAAAAGAAGCTCAAGCTGTGGGTTTGCAATGGTTTGCTGTTTCTTCTATTGAGGAAGGAATACAGTTAAGAGAAGCTGGTATTAAGGCAAATATTTTAATTTTAGGCAATATTTTCCCTTTTGAAAATTTTCAAGTTGTCATAGCTCATTCTCTAACTCCTACTATTTCCACAATAACTGAACTTATGGCATTGGAAGAATTAGTTGTAAAAATTAATAAAAGAATAAATTTTCATCTGCAGGTTGATACTGGAATGGGAAGAATAGGAGTATCGCCTGAAGCGGCATATCCTCTTTTGCAAAAGATAGCTCAGAGTTCTGAAGTTTGTATGACAGGCTTGTACACGCATTTTGCCGTTGCGGATACAGATCATGTTTTCACAAAAATACAGATAAATACTTTTATAAAAATAGTTAGATTTGCCAAAGTAAATTTAAGCTTAAGATTTATTGCTCATTCAGCAAACTCTGCGGCATTATTTAAATACAAAAGATCTCATTTGGATATGGTGCGTCCTGGGCTCAGCCTTTATGGACTCAGTCCTTTTAAATATTCTGATAGGTTTTTAAAACTTAAGCCTGTTTTATCTTGGAAAACAAAGATAACTTTTCTGAAAAAAGTTCCTGCGGGTTTTAGTGTAAGTTATGGAAGAACTTTTGTTACAAACAAAGCTTCAATTGTTGCCACTTTGCCGGTAGGTTATGCCGATGGACTTAATAGATTTCTTTCAAATAGAGGAGATGTTTTGGTCGGTGGCAAGCGTTGTCCTATTGTCGGGAGAATTACAATGGACATGGCTCTGGTAGATGTTAGTGATGTAAAAGGTGTGTCACTTGGCGATGAAGTGGTTATTATAGGGCGGCAGGGATCGGAGCAGATAAAAACAGACGAGCTTGCAAAGCTTCAAGACACAATAAACTATGAAGTTACATGCGCCATATCTTCGAGTGTTCCCAGAATTGTAGTTTAAATATTTTATTATAAAAGCAGGTGTAAGAAAAATATTAAAATTTGAGCGGCTTTCTAAAGAAGATTAAGTTATATTTCTTTCGGTGCTGTTTTTGTCGCTAGAGGGTTTGGGTAGAGCCTTTGAAATAACGAAAGAAACAATAGGAAAAAATATATTCAAAGGGATCATTTCGTCAAAGGATACCATTACGTAAATGGTAGATGTCGGTTGGAGATCGTTACCGGATAATATTGCTTACGTCTTTCTTAATGGGAATGGTTTTGACTATTCAGGTAGGTTTGGCAACAAGCGATATGTTTAATGATCCTGTATATGTAGGAACTATAACAGGCTTTGCCATTTGCTATAGAATTGACCCGTTCTTACCGTTATAGTTGTTGTATAACAGGTAGAGTCGGATCTGTGATTACTGCTGAAATCGGAATGTAGCTTTTGGTTTAAAAAAATCTTACGTCTCTTAGCAAGAACGAAATAAAACAAAGAATAAAATAATGCCTTGCTATGGTAAGATCTTGAAAACGTTGAACATTTTAAATCCTTTTGGAATTTCAGATGGAACGAAGAAGAGAGTTGGTCTTACAAGAGCTATAGTTTATCAGTCTGAATATATTTTATATAATGAACCTACTACTGACCTTGATCCCATAATGTCTGACGTAAACGACCTTATAAATAAATTTGAAAAATATTTGCATGTTACGTCTACAGTCGTAACATGCAAATATGAATTTGGCATATAAAATAGCCGATAGAATCAATGATGCTTTATGGTGACAATATTATTTTAACGATATGTCGGACGAAGTTCGCAATACTAAAATAAATACGTAAAACAATTTGTTGAAGGTTCAGTCCAGAGAACTTATACACACTAACAGAACTTTTGAAATGGAAAGAAAGAGAATATGAGTAAGCGATTAAGGTTAGGAATTTTTATATTTTTTGGGACTTGTCGTTACAGCTGTTTCTATAAATAAATAGTTGTAGGAGATTTTTCTTTAAAAAAGCTTACAATGTTTATGCTAAATTTGGCAATATTTCTGGAGTTACCAAAAAAAGCTAAAGTTAAAGTTAAAGTAGCGAGTGTTGACATAGGTATTTTGAGAGGCATTTCTTTGGAAAAATCTCACTAAGTTAAAATTGTCAATAGATAAAATAGGAACGGTGTAGCTAGAATTATTTCTTTGGGTGTTATAGGTGCAAATATATTGAGATTTTTCCTGGTGATTCAAGTGTGGAGGAATTGAAGATGATGACTATAATCTTTACCGAACAGTCCATCAAGTTTGGGGGGCTATGCTTAAGAATATTTCGACAAGGGTAGATAAGTCAATGCATAATGAACAATAGGCTATATGATGGAAAACCTTGCTTCTGAAAACGAAAATGTATCTAAAATAATAAATAATTTAAATAAATTTTCGTACGATATGGCAGCTATTTCTTTTGAAAACAGAAAAGATTAAAGAGCAATAGTGTTATCAATCAGAGATCTTTCAGAAAAGCTAGACGTTTTGACAGCATAAGCAATGGAAACGATATGGTTTCTATGCTTATAAACGACAAATGAGTAAAGATTTAAAAAAAACCGTGTTTCCGTTACGCAATGGCTTTATACTAGAGTTGCTCTTGAAGAAAACAGTCATTACGTCTTATATAAAACTTAAGATTGACGATAAAGATTTGGCGGTTTTGCTTGGAATTATAAACATTGCTGCGATTGTAGCAAAATAAATAACTTTATGAAAAAACAGAAAATTAAATTTTTGTGTCAACAATGCGGTTATGAATCAGTTCAGTGGCTTGGCAAATGC
>JAITKL010000007.1 GCA_031278405.1 Endomicrobium sp.
TCTTTTTGCTTGTCCTTACTTCCTATCCTTTCTTTATCTTCTCCGCCGTTTCACTTTATCCTTCGCCTTTATTTTCCTACTTCTTTTCATTTTTCTACGTATCCAAGACGCTTATTTGCTATTTCTTATTCTCTATCGCTTCTACTCGCTCTTTATCGTCTTTGCCGTCGTCCTTCTAAATCCGCATCGTTCTCTTTTATAAATAAACTTTATCCACGCTATTAACATGCTTTTATATGTCTTCTTATATCGCTCTCGTAGAAGTGTAACCTATCTACTATATTTTCTATATTTCTTGCCACTTCCTCAAATATTCTCTTTTCTTCTTTCAGATAAACTTTTATTTAAATCTAAATTATCCTTTTAAATATCTTTACTGACTGTGCTATATCATGCAATACTCATCTTGCTGTTTAGTTTATTATTAGTTCTTTTTCGAATCTTCAATTTGCTTTGCAGTTCTTCTTTCTCTTTTTTATCTGTTATGTCTATGGATAATTCAAATAAACCTATAATTCCCCCTATTATCACATATCACAAACAATGGAGCTTTTTTGATAAATACTTGTATAATTTACCAATAGACTTCGTAAAAACACCTCTTTAACTTCATATGAAGATTGAAGTTATCATGACAATTATTATTGATTTTATTCAATATTACGATTTAACCAATAAGCCAATATATTTAGTATAGTTCTAACAAATTATCTTTTCTTCTTTTATCTTCTAACCCTCTTTGTATATTTTTCTAAAATGATTCATCTTCTTTTCTAAAATTTGTAATTTCTCTTGCAGATTTATCAGGTCTTCATCATCAATGAAATAGCTATAACTATGTTTATTTTCATACTCAGATTTAAAATCAGCTAAATTGTAAATTTTTGCGTTGAAAAATAAAGGTACGAAAATCAGTTTTTCCATTTGTTCTATGCTTAATTAATTGCATAAGCTTAGACACTTTCTTTGTAAGCCTCATTGAATAGATTTGTCTTTTTCTATAGCTTTATCAAAAGGTCTCTACAAGACTCAAGGTGAGGATTTTTTAATTTACATACACTCTCCCGCCAATTTTTATTTGTGTGAATCTCTCTAAATTCGATTTGCATCGTTTAATCCACAAGACTTAATCTTCTTTACCTTTAACTCTATAGCTTATTCAAAATTCTTCTATTCGAGAAATTTCCTTCGGTTTTGGTAAATAATTATATTATACCGAATACCGACATTAAGTAAACTATACGTATTTCATAGTCGCTAAATCAAATTTTTGGAATCAAATCTATTGTAGACTAAATCTTCATTTTGTCGTTTGTAATTTTTGTGTAGGATTATCAAAATATAACAACAGAGTTTTATCGGCATCAAGGTAGGCGAATTACGAAAACCAACAACTGTCAACTGTAACTTCTATCATAAATACAAATTATTATTATCCTAAACTAGCATAATATTTTCTTTTCTTTAAACAATTGAAATCTTCATCTAATATTTATGCTCCACAACACCTTTTATATTTTTTGCCACTACCACAAGGGCAAAGATCGTTTCTGCCTATATTATTTAAGTCCTGAGGTTTAACTTTTTTGTTATTAATCCTATTTTCAAGCTCTGAGCCTACTGAAACAGACTCTTGATTTACACTCTGGGTCTTTGCATTTATCTGAATTTTAAATATATATTCTATACTATTTTCTCTTATTCTTTTCATCATAGACTCAAACAACACAAAAGATTCCTTTTGATATTCAATTTTTGGATCTTTCTGAGCATAAGCTCTAAAACCTATACTGTGCCTCAATTGATCAAGTTCATACAAATGATCTCTCCATGAAATATCTATCATTTGCAACAAAACCATTCTCTCCATGTGAGTAAATAATTCCGGCATAAACTCTTCTCTTCTCTTTTGATAACATTCAATGATTTTGCTGTAAATATCCTCTTGAAGAATTTCTTTAGTCAACAAATTGATTTCGCCTTTATTTTGTATTCCATATTTAACACCAAATGTCCTAAACAACCATGCATCTATGCTTGTAAAATCCCATTCTTCGGCATATTTGCCAATACACCAATAGTTAAAATTTTCTTCAACAGATTCTCTTAACATATCTTTTATCTTCTCAGAAATATCTTCGCCTTCTAATATCTCGTTTCTAAGTCTGTAAACAGCTTCTCTTTGTTTATTCATAACGTTATCAAAATCTATAAGCTGTTTTCTTATATCAAAGTTCATACCCTCAACTTTTCTCTGAGCATTTTCCACAGCTTTAGATATCCAAGGATGCTGTATATCTTCGCCTTTTTTCAGACCGAATTTCCGCATAACCATAGACATTCTCTCTGAGCCGAATAAGCGCATAAGCTCGTCTTCCATAGACAAGTAAAATCTTGTAGAGCCGGGATCTCCCTGTCTTCCCGAACGTCCTCTTAGTTGATTGTCTATTCTTCTGGATTCGTGTCTTTCCGTACCTATTATGTGAAGTCCGCCAAGGTTTCTAATTTCTTTATTTTGCGCAGGATCCCCTGCACCAAGAACAATATCCGTTCCTCTTCCTGCCATGTTTGTAGCTATTGTCACAGCACCTTTGGTGCCAGCTCTAGCTATAATTTGCGCTTCCTGCTCATGATATTTAGCATTTAAAACATTGTGTGGAATGCCTTTTTTTCTAAGTATTGATGATATTTTTTCAGACTTTTCAATTGACCTTGTGCCAACAAGCACAGGCTGTCCCTTTTTCCACAAATATTCAATTTCTTTTACTATTGCTTCATCTTTTTCTTTTTCACTTCTATATATAACATCACCATGATCCTTTCTTATCATGGGGTTATTTGTAGGAACTTCCACAACGCCAAGTTTATAAATTTCCCAGAATTCTTCTGTTTCTGTTGAGGCTGTACCGGTCATGCCCGACATTTTTTTGTACATCCTAAAGAAGTTTTGGAAAGTTATGGTTGCAAGTGTTTGGTTTTCATCTGCTATTTTTAAATTCTCTTTTGCTTCTATTGCCTGATGAAGACCGTCAGACCATCTTCTGCCAGGCATAAGCCTTCCAGTAAACTCATCAACTATTATAACTCCACCATCTTTTATTACGTACTCCACATCTTTGCGGTACAAGCTGTGCGCTCTTAAGGCTTGCGTTATGTGATGCACCCACTCGGACTCTAAATCGTCGTATATATTCTTTACACCTAAAATTTTCTCAGCTTTTTGAACACCTTGCTCTGTTAAAACTACTGAATGATTTTTCTCATCTATAAGATAGTCGTAACCTTTTGATAAATCCATATTGTCGTACTTTGCTTTTATCTCTTCGTTTTCAGTAATTCTTCTACCTTTTAGCATAGGAACTATCTTGTTTGAAACATAATATTTATCTGTAGATTGTTCTGCTGCACCAGAAATGATAAGAGGGGTTCTTGCTTCATCTATAAGAATAGAGTCCACTTCGTCTATGATGGCATAATTTAACGGACGCAGAACTCTGTCCTCTTTTGTAATTACCATGTTGTCTCTAAGATAATCAAAACCGAGTTCGTTGTTTGTAACATATGTTATATCACAG
>JAITKL010000016.1 GCA_031278405.1 Endomicrobium sp.
TAGATTGTGAAGATTTGGAAATTTCGTAATAGAACATTCCAGAAGGATAATAATGAAAGCTTGTCCACTCGCCGGTAAGTTCATCGTAAACTATTTCGTAAAAATCTCCAGGGATGCACTTGGCTATGTTTACCAGCTTTTTTAGCTCTCTTAAAATATTGGAAGAGTCTTTGCTTGAGAGTTTTGTTTTGTTAAAAGTTAAAGCTAAAACGTCGCCTTTTTGTATTACAACTTTTTCAATTTTATTTTCTTCAAGACTTTTTTCGTTTATTGCTTTAATATTTGAATTTTTTAAACTTGAAAATTTACTAATGAGTATTAAAGCAAATATTAATAAGCCAACGATTATAACGATGTAAAAAATTAGATTTTTTTTAGCGATATATTTCATTAACAATATTATACTTGATTTTAAGTTTTTTGACAACTTTAGTAAGGTTTTTGTAAAATTTTTTTTATCTCATTTAAAGTTAAGTCGTTTTACATTGATTAGGAGGAATTTTATGGCTGATATAAAACTTTTTCACGCAATTAAGATGTTCACAGGAAAACATTACTAATTTTATTTGTCATACTTACGATGTAATAAATCCCTTGGGAAAAGAAAAACTTCAAAAACTATATTAATTTAACATAAGTAACATAGTAAACATTGAACTTCTTGATCATAAAACAAAAACAATAAATCCAGAAACCATTCGGAACTGTTGCATTTATGGCAGGATGAAGGAGTTTTTGTGAGTGACGACATTTAATTCATGCTTTTTATTTTTTACGCGAACAAGTTTTTAACGATCATGAAATAAAAATGACTAAAAAGATATTTTTGTCGCATTAAAACTTAAAAATCCCTATTCGCAAAATGGGTCAATAAAACCTCATGAAAAACTCTTTTTGAGCCAAAAGCCGATAGATTATAGATTAAGTCTTTTAAATAAAAAAGCTACAAAAGCTAACATCAGTCTGATTTTTGGGCTTTTTGATGATGAATATCCCATTCATTCCCATTCATTGTAGTTGACATTTGTAAAAATTATAGCTAACAGAAACCCTTCAGCTGTAGTGGAAGATAAAGATGAAGTTTTTCATAAAACTTTGAGCTGTTGATGATAAGAATATAATTAAAACTTTGGAAAAATATTTAATAGTAGACGAATATCGCAGATATGAAACTGCATGGAAACAGTCAGGAGAGAAAAGACAAATATTATTCGCAGTATTCAGACTATAAACTATGCTATGTCGTACTTATTATGTCTTATGGAGGATCCCGACATTTTCATTTGGGCTTACAGAAGCTCTTGACAATTTAGAAGCTAATTAAATATAGAGAAATATTTTGAACGTCCATTTAGCTAAAGATTTTCAGAAACTTTCAAAGAAAGAAATCCAACATACTTTATGATTTTAAAGACAGAAAATACAGAGTTTAGCGATAAAAAAGATGATTTTCTTAAAAACCATGCCTAAAAAGCAAGGCTTATAGGAATTTGGCAGATTATGTTTTATGCCTAATATTTACTTATGTAAAAAACGATAAGAAAGAAGAAAGCTGTTCTGCTTGCTAGAAAAACTGAAAGAATGGCGATTATAGTACATAGTACCCGCCAACTCCCGTGCAATTTCTGAAAGTTATCAGCTTAAGTAATGAGACAAATGTCGCAAAATAAACTTATTTTATTTAAAAGCAGAGGAAACTTATGCTAGCGTTAAATAAGAAAGAAAGGTTGGTGTTTTAATTGATTGTAGATGTTTTTTTTGTAATCGGCATAATCTTAGTTATTTGGCTTGGTTGGTCTGCTGGGCTTGCGAGGACTTTTTTTGCAGTTCTTGCCGGATTTATTGCAATTTTTACATCTGACAAGTATCCGTATCAGGGAGGAATGAGCGTTTACTTGATATTCTTAATATCAGCTGTATTTGTTATCATGGTTGGAGCCTTTACGTTAAGAATAATCAACTTTTTCTACCTTAATATTTTTGATAGAATCGGAGGGGCATTTTTAAGCTTATGCGTATGGCTTATAGTATTTATAAATGTTATAATTCCGGCGTTAGCTAGTAGGACACAATTTGGCGAAAGCAATAGTTATATTTATTCCGTTATTGCGCGGACAATACAGCCAAAAACTCCTATTTTTAAAGATTATATATTGTTATTTTTAGCGAAACATCAAAATGATAATTATATAAGAAGAAAATAGAGGAAAAAATGAAAGAAGTAAGAGTAAGATTTGCACCGTCTCCGACGGGAGATTTACATATCGGAGGGGCTCACACAGCTTTGTTTAATTGGTTGTATGCCAAAAATAAAAGAGGAAAGTTTATTTTAAGAATTGAAGATACTGATGAGATTCGTTCTACAGAAGCATCTACACAGGTTATTCTGGATGCTATGAAATGGTTGGAATTAAATTGGGACGAAGGTCATGACAAAGAACTTCCAAAATATGCGCCATATTATCAGATGAAAAGAAAAGAGCTTGGGATATATAAAAAATATTCAGATGAGCTTGTGGCTAAAGGATTTGCTTATCCGTGTTATTGTACTCCTGAAGAAGTTGACGAAATGAGAAAAAAAGCTCAGACAAATAAACTTCCTCTAAAGTACGACGGCAGATGTAGGAATTTAACTCAAGAACAAAGGTTACAGAAGGAAAAAGAAGGAAGAAATCCTGTGATAAGGTTTAAAATGTATGAATCAGGCATAACGGTTTTGAATGATCTTATAAGAGGAAAAGTTGAATTTAACAATTTTTTACTTGACGATTTTATCATCATGAAAGCAAGCTGGGTTCCTACTTATAATTTCGCTTGTGTAATAGATGATTATCTCATGGAGATTACGCATGTATTGAGGGGTGACGATCATATTTCAAACACGCCTCGTCAAATGCAGATATATAGCGCTCTAGGCTGGAAAGTTCCTGAGTTTGCGCATATGGCTATGATTTTAGGGGCTGATGGGGCAAGACTTTCAAAAAGACATGGTCATACCTCTGTTTTGGAATACAGGAAAGAAGGGTATTTGCAAGAAGCGTTAATAAATTATTTGGCTTTGCTCGGGTGGTCAACCGAAGATAGTCAGCAGATATTTACTATAGAGGAACTTATACAAAAGTTTTCAACCGAGAGGTGCGGATCAAGCCCTTCAATATTTAATCCTGAAAAACTTTTGTGGCTTAACGGTGAAAAAATACGCTCAAAGACTGTAGAGCAAATATATGAACTGTTTATAGAGTGGTTGAAATATACAAATAATGAAAAAATTATAGAAGGTTGGGATAGGAAATTCCTCAAGAAAGCTATGGCTTTGGAGCATGATAAAATAAAACTGCTGAAAGATATTCCTTTGCTTGTTGATTTTTTTTTTGTAAAAGACATTGTTTATAATGGTGACGCTGTGAAGAAGGTCTTATTGTCTGAAAAATCTAAAGATACGGCAAGACTTGTTTTAACCACAAGTGTGGAAAGATTTAAAAATCTACAGGATTTTTCATCCGATGCTTTAGAAAAATACGCTAGAGACTTGGCTGTTGAAAAAGGCATTAAAACGGGGCAAGTTTTCCATCCTCTAAGAGTTGCAGTTTCTGGAAGAACTCAAGGACCCAGCTTGTTCCATATGATGGAGCTTATGGGAAAGGATGAAGTTGTAAGAAGACTAAGCATTACTGTGTCTAAATTCTTTAATTTGAGAGGGAAGAATGTCTAAACAGAAACTTTTGGAAATCAATCCTCATTTGTTTAATCTTGTAACCATGTTTTCGTCATCAGCTTGGTGCCAACTTGGCAAGATGCAAAATCCTGTCAGCGGTAAAATAGAAAATGACTTGAAAGGTGCAGAAGTTACTATAGACATGCTTATTATGCTTAGAGATAAAACAAAAGGCAATTTGACTAAAAAAGAAGAAGAAATGTTGTTTTCTACAATTTCAAACTTGCAAATGAATTATGCTGATGAAGCAGAAAAATTAGAAAGACCTGATTTGAAAATAGAAGATAACAGCACTACAGATAAGATTAATTAATGCATATAAGATTAATTAATGCATAGCTATAGCTATATGCTTGCCTGTGGAGGTTTTGTTATAAGGAAGTTATCAAGTAGGAATTTTGGTTATTATTAGTGGAGGGCTTTCAAAGAATTTTGTTAATTAATAAAAATTGTTTTGAGCTAATTAAGCTCCTATCTCCAAAAGATTTTGAGTTTGACTCTTACGATATATGATATATCTTTATTGTTTTTTTTATTCTCAGGGCATTGAAAAAGTTTTAGCTTCTGACAGAGTTATTTTTTTTTATCACTCCTGAATATATCCCCCCATTCAATTCAATGCCTCTTGAGTCTATAAAAAGTTTCTGAAAATTTTTAACTTCTTTTAAAGAGCGTATTTTAAGAAATCAAGACTATTTAATTTTCTTCAGGAAAGTTGAAAGAAAACATAAAAATATAGTATTAAAATATAGTATAAATTTTTTTCAGTTGTTTGATAATTTAAATAACTTTTTTTGAACGGGCGGATGGCGAAACCGGCAGACGCACAGGACTTAAAATCCTGAGGCTCGTAAGAGCCATGAGGGTTCAATTCCCTCTCCGCCCACAACACATATTTTTAGATCTTTAGTTCATATCGATAATCAATCATCAATTAATCAATCAATCAATTAATTAATATCGTTGTCATTGGCAATTGATTTTTATATTCTAGTTTGTTAGAATCTCTTCATGTTAGAATGTGTTTAGAGCGCTGCTAGCTCAAATGGTAGAGCAAACGACTCTTAATCGTTAGGTTATAGGTTCAATTCCTATGCGGCGCATTCTTTTTTAGTAATCAATTGCACAAAGCGGGCGTGGCGGAACTGGCAGACGCGTATGGCTTAGGACCATATACCGTAAGGTGTGGGGGTTCAAGTCCCTCTGCCCGCAATTCATTAATATTTTTGAAAAAGACATAATGCTCTGTAAATATCAGGTCACTGTCATGATAAGCGGTGTTGGTTTGATGCAAAAGGGAAAAAGTAAATGGTTAAGTCAACAAAAGCAATTGATTTTAAATCATCTGTTATTAATAAAAAACCTTGTTCAATATTTATGGAAGTGGAAGTTCTTGAAAGCATTGTTTCGAGAGAAATTGAGTCTGTATTTTGCCAAATACAAAAGCAGGCTAAAATAGATGGTTTTAGGCAAGGGAAAGTTCCTATGGAAGTGGTGAAAAAGAAATTTGCCCAAGAAGCTAAAGACAGAGCTGTTGAGACCACCATAAGAGAAACTGTCATGGATGCTCTTGATAAAGAGTCTTTTGTTCCTTTTGATTTCCCAGTAGTTGACAAATTAAATTATGAAATAGGACAAAATTTAAAATATCGTTTTAGGGCCGAATCTCATCCTAAAGTTGAGATAAAGGATTATAAAAATATTCCTGTCAAAAAAGAAATTTTTAAGGTTACAGATAAAAGTTTAAGGCAAAACCTAGATGTCTTAAGAGAAAGAAATGCAAGGCTTGTTCCGTCTAAAACTGGCATTGTTTCAGAGGAAAGTTTGATTTTGGTAGATTACGATGCATTTGATGCTGATGGTAAGGTTTTGTCTGAAGTTTCTGCTAAAGGAAATATGCTTGACTTAGGTTCTGAAAATACTCTTATTAAAGGATTTAAAATCGCTTTAAAAGGATCAAAAGTCGCAGAAGAAAAAGAAGCTAAAATTGAATATCCTTTAGATTATCCCAATAAAATACTAGCTGGTAAAACTATAATGTTTAGGATAAACATTAATGAAATAAAAGAAAAAGAGCTTCCTGAACTTAACAACGATTTTGCAAAAGATATGGGCGCGGAAAATCTTGAAGATTTGAAGATGAAAGTTAAAGAAACTATAGAAGCTAAAGAAATACGTAGACAAAATATGGATGTTGAAAAACAAATTATTGATTACTTGCTTGAAAAAAATAAATTTGACGTCCCTCAGTCTTTGGTTGAACAGCAGAAAAAGACTCTAGTTGAAAGAATGAAGAGCTATATGCAAAATCAAGGTGCTTCTAAAGAATATATTGAAAAACAATTGGTAGTTGGAGAGCTGAGGTTTATAGAAGAAGCTAAGAAAAATGTAAGACTTTCTTATATTTTAAACTCAGTATATGCAAAAGAAAATCTGACTGTAACCGATGCAGATATTGAAGCTGAAAAAAATAAAATGAAGTTTTCAAATCCTGGAAAAGAAGCTTTTGTTGATAAATATTTTGACGAGAAGAGAGAGAGCATAATGTTGTCTTTAAAAGAAGAAAAGCTTTTCGGATTTTTCCTTAAGAATGCGAAGGTTGATGTGGAAGAAAAGGATATGCTTGCAAAGAAAGACTAATTTATGTGGATATATCGTTAAAAAAAGTTTATTGAGTTGCTTGGAGGAATAATGCCGTCACTAATACCTACGGTTATAGAAAGATGGAGTCAAGGCGCGGCTGTAACATACGATTTGTACTCAAGATTACTTAAGGACAGAATTATTTTTGTCGGTGGATCAGATGGTGTGATTGCTACTGATTCAGCCAATGTTTTAATAGCTCAGCTTTTATATTTGGATTCAGAAGATACTGGTAAAGACATAAGTTTATACATAAATTCGCCTGGAGGCATGGTTACCGCAGGTCTTGCAGTGTACGACACCATGCAGTTTATAAAAAGTCCAATAACTACAATATGTATGGGCATGGCTATGTCTTTTGGGGCTATTCTTCTTGCCGCTGGCACGAAAGGCAAGCGCTATGCTTTAACTCACTCGCGCATCATGATACACCAACCTTTGATTTATGATGGTGGTTTATCTGGCACTGTTTCCGATATAGACATAGAAACCAAAGAGCTAGTTTCAAATAAACAAAGACTTTCTGAAATACTTTCAAAACATACTGGAAGATCGACGGAACAGATCTTAAAAGACACTGACAGAAACTACTATATGTCGGCTCAAGAAGCAAAAGATTACGGACTTATAGACGAGGTAATAGTAAGCTTAAAATAATCCTTATAAGAGGTAGAATGGAAAATAATTTCACAAATATTAAGCAATGCATATTCTGCGGGAAAGCTCATCCGCATAGGTTTGTTGGCGGGAATGGAGTTTATCTTTGTGAGGATTGTGCCAAGAATGCTGTAGAATTGTTTAGCGACTTTAGTAAAAAAGAATCTAAGCCTTCAGAATTCAAACTTTTAAAGCCCGATGAAATAAACAAAATTCTTGATTCATACGTTATAGGTCAAGAGCATGCAAAAAAGACTTTATCTGTCGCGGTACACAATCACTATAAAAGATTAGAAACTTATGTAAGTAAGACAAAAGACGATGTTGAACTCCAAAAATCTAATGTCTTACTTATCGGCAATACTGGAACTGGCAAAACTCTTTTAGCTCAGACTTTAGCAAAGATCCTCAATGTGCCTTTTGCTATTGCCGATGCTACGAGTTTAACAGAGGCTGGTTATGTCGGCGAAGATGTTGAGAATATATTGTTAAGGCTTATTCAGAACGCTGAAATGGACGTTAAGTGTGCCGAAAGAGGCATTATTTATATAGACGAAATAGACAAAATTTCTAGAAAGAGCGATACTCCATCTATAACAAGAGACGTTTCTGGCGAGGGTGTGCAGCAGTCGCTTTTAAAAATATTGGAGGGAACTATTGCAAATGTTCCTCCCCAAGGTGGAAGAAAACATCCGCAGCAGGATTATATAAAGATAGACACTACTAATATTCTCTTCATATGTGGCGGAGCTTTTGATGGACTTGAAAAGATAATAGAAACAAGACTTTCAAAGAAGACTTTAGGTTTTGTAAAAAATTCATCTGATACTGAATATACGGCTAAGAATACTGACTCTTTCCTTTCAAAAGTTGAAAGTCAAGATTTAATAAAATTTGGACTTATACCTGAATTTATAGGTAGGCTTCCTGTCGTTTCAACTCTAAAGCATTTGACCGTATCCGACTTGGTTCATATTTTAACAGAGCCTAAAAATGCTTT
>JAITKL010000072.1 GCA_031278405.1 Endomicrobium sp.
TTATATGGGAAAAGCAGCTTGAAAGTGGAGATTTAAATGTTGTGAAGGTAAATAGATTCGTCTTGCCTAAATTCTCAATAAAGAAAACCTTGAAACAGAAATATGCAAAAACGCAAGAAGTTAAAAAATATTTAAAGGGTATGCCGTACACTTACAGTAAAATAGACTGTTATTTAACTTGCAGATTAAAATTTTATTTTCAATACGTGTTGTCTCTTAATAACGAAGTCGAAATAGGTAGTGATATTTCTGGCGGTGACATAGGTAATTTTATACATGATTTTCTAAAAGAAGTTTTTCACGAAAATCTTAATTTTGAAGCATTAAAAACAGAAAAGTTTGAAAAAGATTTTTTTGAAAAACTTAATAATAAATTCGCTTCCTCGTCTCGTTTTCAGTTTAGAGAAGACGCGTTTCTTATAAAAGAAGTTTTTAAGCGCAGGATGGAAAAAGTTTTGGAAAAAGAAAGGCAAAGAAACTTCAAAAGGATTTATATATGCGAAAAAGAATATAATTCAAGCATTCAAATAAATTCCGGAGATTCTTATAAATTAAATTGCATAATAGACAGGATAGATACTAATGGCAAAGAATATGCGATATTTGATTATAAAACCGGATATATTCCTAAAAGTATAGTATCAAGTAATCTTGACAAATTAGAGTTTAAGAGACAGATTATAAAGAAATACGTGAAGTCTTTACAACTTCCTTTATATAAATATGTTTTTGAAAAAGAAACAGGGTTAAAAGTTATGCAATGTGGTTTATATAACATAAAGAAAGCTGAAATTATAGATTTTCCAACACAGCAATACGTAAACGAAAAGTGTATAGATATATTAAAATTTTTGCTTAATGAGATAAATTCAGGCGATTATTTTGCTTCTGACGAAGAAGACGAAACTAACTGCAGAAAAAGTTGCGAATATTTTTACATATGCAGATAAAATTTACATTTTGTATAGACGTCAGCAGTTTTCTACTCTTCCATCAATAGCTGTCTGTTTTTTTTGTTTGTCGGAATGTTGTATGGCTTCTTATGACAAATATTTAAAGAGCAGAGAGATAATATATTATTTATAATTATCTGAAAAGTTCAAAGAGCAATGCATGCATAAATAGAAAGGTTTAAGATGATGCTAAGAGAATAGTTTATTGAAAGAAATGAGAATCGTATAAAACAGATTGCAATTAGGCAAATAAAAGGCTTAAGAATTATTTAATTTGATACAATTGTTGAAGAG
Source organism: Endomicrobium sp. (assembly GCA_031278405.1). Next base: position 1,248 of record JAITKL010000072.1, read on the forward strand.
ATTTGACAAAAGTAAATCAAAGGTTTAAATTATCAAACATCACTTGATTTACTTTGTCTTTCTTCCATCCTAAAATATTACAGTTAAATTAATCAGAAGTTTTTGCTTTCTGTAATTTAAATTGATAATGATATTGGAATGAAACGACTGCTTTTGGCTGTAGTCTTGCGCTGTACTTTTGTTGGAGTTAGTAATGCAGACGAGTGTTCTGAATTCTGTAGGAAGTGTGAGATGACTGGATTAAGTACTGTAAGTTACTGATTATGTTTAGTATATATGCCATATCAATTTACGGAAGGGGAATATTATAAAGACGCCAATAAAGAAGAATTGTGAACAAGGAGTTTAATAAACCAAAGATAGGTCAATACAAAATATCAACTATCAACCTATGGATTTTAGCGTAGTAGTTGATTATTTAGTCATTATTGATAGACGGCAAATGATGTGGCCTGGCGTTGTACATCGTTTATGGTTTGTCCAACTTTTATGTTTATGTTGCGATCATTACATTTGGATAAAAACACACCAAAAGCAACATTAGTATTTTCCTTTTATACAACTGCTGGAAGACCATGACCTGTTTTTGTTGATAGTTGATATTCGTATCTATTGACGTTCAGCGAGAAGTTTGTGAATTTGTCTTCCTGATAAAGTGGAAATACTTTTTATAAGTCTAACTTACAACGGACATACTAGACAGATAAATAAAAATGTTGAAGTTATAAATTATAAATAAGAGTAAGTATCCGGTTTTACATTGGCACGGGAGCGATTGTTTCTAATGCTGAAGACGAAATTTTAGAGTTGTAAAAAAGCGGATATTCTCGCAACCAATATTATAGAGCCAAGCATTCACATTTGTTTTTAAGTGCAGGAGGACTTGGAACTATGGGGTTTTGGTATCCACGCGACTATTGGAGCAAAGTTTGGAAATCAGAACAAAGAAGTCATAACAGTTGTCGGTGACGGCTCTTTTCAGATGAACATACAGAAAATGGCTGTTGGGTTCTAATAAATAAAGTTGATATAAAAGTCATATTGAACAATCAGTAATTTGGGCAATATCTGACAGTGGCAAGAGATGTTTGCAGTAAGAGATGTTATCCAAATAGACATTTGTAGTACCAGATTTTGTGAAATGGGCTGAAAGTTACGGTATTTTGGCTATAAGGTTGCTAAGAAAAAAAGATGTTGGGCTAACTTAAAAAAATGCTTGAAACAAAAGTTTCTGTGGTTATTGAGATGTGGTTTGAGATAGAAGAAAATATTTTCCCAATGGTCCCTCAGGAGATTCTCTCGATGAAATGATAACTAGTCTAGAATGAATAGGCAATATATATCTCAAAGAAAAGATTTTGTATATTATATAATAAAAAGGTGTAATATGCCACACGGTTTCGGTTTTAGTGGAGAACAAATTTGGCGTTTTGGTAATAATATCAGCTCTTTTTGTTTGCACATGGTTTAACATAGCTTCGCTTTCTGTAAGCGAGATGGAGCATGTTGCAATTTTAAGAATGGCCATTGTCGTAAAAGACAATAAATCAATTTTGGAGCAGATAACAAAACAATTATATAAGAAGTCAACAACTTTGATGGTGTCGGGCACAGAGAAAGAGAGTTTGCTCTTATAAAAATAAATGTTGTAAAGAAGACTTTCGCGCGATGAAATTATCAGGCTTGTAAAATAATAGACATATCGCATCAGGATTCAATAATAAGTTGAAACAAGTGGCGATGAAAGTAAAACTGAGTGCTTTTATGGAGCCCGTTTTGCCTTATGGGGTGAAGGAAAGTTGCAAAATCTGGAGTTTCAATTTTATATCGTGGCAACTCTGGCAATGTTAAATAAAAAACAAGTAAAGTTAAGGAGAAAGAGATGAAAGAAGCAAAAATGTATTATGACAATGATGCAGATTTAAGTTTGTTAAAAGGGAAAACAATAGCTATTTTAGGATATGGGAACCAAGGACACGCACATGCGCTCAATCTTAGAGACTCTGGGATAAACGTTGTTGTTATTCAAAGAGAAGGCGGAGTTAATTATAAAAAAGCTATAGAAGATGGCTGGAAACCTTTAAATATAGCAGAAGCTGTTAAACAGGTTGATTGGATACACATTCTTTTACCTGACGAAGTTCACAAAAAAGCTTGGGAAGAGGATATAAAGCCCAATATTAAAAAAGGAGCAGTTCTGAGTTTTTCACATGGATTTAATATATGTTATCAACAGATAGTTCCTACTGCTGATCTGGATGTAATAATGGTAGCTCCTAAGGGACCTGGTCGTCTTGTAAGAAGACAATACGAAGAAGGCAAAGGCATTCCTTGCTTGATAGCTATTGAACAAAATGCAAGCGGAAAAGCAAAAGAATTGGCTCTTGCTTACGCTAAAGGCATAGGTGGAACAAGAAGCGGAGTTCTTGAAACGACTTTTAAAGAAGAGACTGAGACGGATTTGTTCGGTGAGCAGTCAGTTCTTTGCGGTGGAGTAGTCGAGTTAATAAACTCAGGATTTGAGACACTTGTAGCTGCAGGATATCAGCCTGAAATTGCATATTTTGAATGTTGTTACGAAATGAAACTTATACTTGATTTGATTTTTGAAGGAGGATTCAGCAAGATGAATTATTCAATTTCCGATACAGCTGAATATGGCGAATATGTAACTGGAAAGAGAGTGATAACCGGTGAAACCAAAGCTGAAATGAAGAAAGTGTTGTCAGACATTCAATCTGGAAAGTTTGCAAATGATTGGCTTAAAGAAAATAAAGATGGTAGACCATTTTTTAACAAAGAAAGAAAGGAAGTAAGCGAAAGGCTTATAGAGAAAGTAGGTGCAAGACTTCGTTCGCGTATGTCTTGGATGAAAAAGTAATAAGCTTTTTGGAATTTGAAGTAGGGGTGAATCTCTTGGCAAAGAAGTTTTTAAAAGTTTTTATAGTTTTAGCTGTGATTGGTTTTGCGTTTTATTTTGCTTTTAACATGATAATGATTTCTTTAATTCACACTAAAAGAGAAATATCCACACCAAACATTGTTGGAAAAAACCTTTACAATGCTATTGAAGAGGTTTCAAAATATGGTTTTGGTTTAAAGATGGATGGTGAAGAAACAAATCAAAATGTTCCTGCGGGAACAATTTTAAGACAAAATCCTCCAGCAGAAATGTATGTTAGAGAAGGCAAAGTAATAAAGGTTACAATAAGTCGTGGCGGAGAGATTATTTATGTTCCAAGCCTAGTCGGGCAAAGCATTCGTTCTGCCGATATTTCTTTAAGAACAGCAACATTGGTTATGGGTGAGGTTACAAAGAGATATTCTGTAGTTGCCGATAAAGATACTATTGTAGCTCAAGACATTGCTGCTGGAACTAAAGTTGACAAAGATTCTGTAGTGAATCTTATCGTTTCCGATGGACAGCCACCGGAAGGAACGATTCTTATGCCTAATTTTATTAACAAAAATCTTCAAGAAGCTGCTGAATGGTCGTTGCAAACGGACATGGTTTTAAATATAACAAGAGAGGAATCCGCTAAGTTTGATTCCGGTATTATTATAAGACAATATCCTGAACCTGATAGAGACATAACAGATCTGAAGAGCGTAAATGTAACGGTTGCAGAAAGAGCTTAAATGGAAAATAGAAATGAAGAAAATTATTATAGCGACATCTATTTTGTCTGCAGATTTCTCAAATTTAGTACGCGATGTAAAAATGTTAGAACAAATTGGTACTGATTGGGTTCATATAGACGTTATGGATGGACATTTTGTTCCAAATATAACAATAGGTTCTGGAGTTGTAAGATCATTAAGAAAAGTTACAAGGTTGTTTTTTGACACTCATCTTATGATTACAAATCCAGAAAAATATTGGAGAGATTTCAAAGACGCTGGAGCTGACTTGATTGTGTTTCATCAGGAAATTTTGGCTGATAAAAAGAAACTTGTAAAAGAAATAAAAGATTCAGGTGTAAAAGCTGGCGTATCAATAAAACCAAAAACTTCCGTTGAAGAAATAAAAGACTTGTTGCCGTACGTTGATTTGGTTTTGGTTATGACTGTTGAACCTGGGTTTGGGGGGCAGTCTTTTATGGAAGATATGGTTCCAAAAATTAAGCATCTGAGAAAAGTTATTGATGCGAAAAAATATAATTGTCTTGTAGAAATTGATGGGGGGATAAATTCTCAAACAAGTAAAATTTGTTTTAAAGCTGGTGCAGATGTACTAGTAAGTGGTAGCTATATATTTTCCGCCAAAGATCCTACAGAGGCTATAAAATCGCTTTCTATATGAAAAAAAATGTATCTTTATTTTTTTTGGTGGTTGTTTTTTTGTTAGTTTTAGTATTTTCTTATGCTTCTGCTGATAATTCTCTTTCGTCAGAAAGTGTAAATGTTGTTCTTGACGGTAGCCTTTTTAGTGGAATAAGCGTTTATAAAATTTCAGATGACACTTATTATTTTTCTGTTAAAGAACTTGCTGATTTATATAATGCTGTTCTTGACTGGAAATCGGTAAGTTCAAAAGTAACAATGCGTTTAAACAACAGAAAAATAGATATAAAAGCTAATAGTTCTGAAATAGTGTTTGGCAAGAAGTTTAAAAAGATGCTTTTACCATCAAGGTTGATAAAGAATGATATATATGTTTCCCATGAATTTGTTACTTCAAAGGAATTTTCTGAAATTGCTGACGCGGAAACTTCATGGAATCCTTCATCTTTAAATTTGACAGTAAATCACCACGCAAATATTTCTGCAGTAAGATATTTTACAAAATCGGAAAGTACTAAGGTGTGCGTACAACTTGACCGATCTCTTCAATATAGAGTTTCAAAGAATGCAGATGCAATAATTTTAACAATCTTGAGAGGGAAAGTTCAAAGCAGCTCTATAAATGTAAATAATGGCGTTATTAAAAATATTCAATATGCGACAGTAGGCTGTTCGGCAATTGTTACAATAAATCTTGTTCAAGTTCCAAAAAATATAAAGACTACAAGTTCTTCGAATCCTGTCGAAATAGTTGTGGAAATTGAGCATTCAAGAAAGATCCCAGTGATTACTCCTAAAGATGGTGGCGATTCTGAGGTTAAAGAAGTGCATACCTTGCCCAGTGAAAATTTAAATGCTTTAGATTTAACTTCTCCAGAAAAGTTTGGGCATTCTCAGATAAGTGAAAGTGATGAAGAAAATAAAGATTTGAAAGGCATGCCTGTTACAACATTTGAAAGCGGAAATATAATTGACGACAGTTTTATAATAGCTGATGATAAAGATACTATTCCGGGATTCATTCCTAAAAAAGAAACTAAAAAGAAAAAGTTTAAGCGAGAAAAAATTATAGTTGTTGATGCGGGACATGGTGGAAAAGATTCCGGAGGAGTTGGAGCAAAAGGAACTAAAGAGAAAGACTTAAATCTGGATATGGCTTACGAGCTAAAATCAATTTTTGATAAAGACGATGATTTTGAAATTATTTTAACAAGAGAAGATGATACGTTTATTCCTCTTGCCGAAAGGGCAAATATTGCAAATGAGAATAATGCAGATTTGTTTATATCTATACACTGCAATATAAATCTTGACAGAAATGTCAGTGGTTTTGAGGTTTATTACTTATCTGAGAAAGCAACTGACTCTGAAGCTACCGCGACTGCAGTCCTTGAGAATTCAGTTTTAGAATTAGAAGGGAAGCCAAGTAAAAAGCATGAGCGTCTTCAAGAGATGCTATGGTCTATGGCAATGACCACATTTATGAACGAGTCTTCAGAATTAAGCGCATTCATATCTTCTCAGGCAGACGGAAGGCTAAAGATACCTAACAGAGGCGTTAAGCAAGCAAGTTTTTATGTGCTAAGAGGCACACAGATGCCGTCGGTTCTTGTTGAAAGTGCTTTTTTAAGCAATTATAGTGAAGAAGCTAAGCTTTGTACTAAAAATTTTCGCATGGCTGTAGCTGATTCTATATATGAAGGTGTTATAAGATACTATGCAAAAAAAGAAAGAGATAAAAATTCTAAATAATAATCCTATAGGAATTTTTGATTCAGGTTTTGGTGGGCTTACTGTAATGTCTGCAATAAATAAAGTTCTTCCTTCGGAGAATCTTATTTATTTTGGAGATACGGCTCACGTTCCTTACGGTACTAAATCTCAAAACGCTATACTCAAGTTTTCCAAAAAGATAACGTCGTTCTTGGTAAAAAATAAAGCAAAGCTTATAGTTGTGGCGTGCAACACTGCGTCTGCTTTAGCTCTGCCTGTTTTAGAGAAAAGTTTAAAAGTTCCTATTATAGGTGTGATAGCCCCCGGAGCTAGGGCGGCTATAGGTGCATCAAAAAATTTCAGAATAGGTATTATAGGTACTGAGGGAACAATAGGAAGTAAATCTTATCCTAAAGCAATAAATAAACTTGCAAAAGCTAAAATATATCAACAGTCGTGTCCATTGCTTGTTCCTCTTGTAGAAGAAGGTTTGATTGATGAGGAAATAACCGATAGAATAGTTAAAAAATATATAAAACCTTTACTTGCTAAAAAGATTGACACGTTAGTTTTAGGCTGTACTCACTATCCTCTTTTGAGAAAGACATTAGAGAGAAATTTAGATAAAAATATAATTCTCGTAGATTCGGCTACATCTACAGCTTTAGAAGTAAAATGGATTTTGAATAAAAAATCTTTGCTTGCGTCAAAGACCGGTAAAAAATATTTAAAGTTTTACGTAAGTGATAGTCCTGAGAAATTTAAAAAGGTAGGAAGAAGATTTTTCTCAAAAAATATAACGACTATAAAAAAAATAGATTTGGCGGGTTAGAAGGAAAGAAGATTAAATGTTGACAGTATAGATTAGCGAAGTGGATTGAAGAGTCTAAAGAATTTTTAAAGCGAGAGATAACAGCATATTTTTTTTATTTGTTATTATAAGCTGATGACTATTAAATATGTTTGGCAAAATAGAGGTAAAAATGAAATATAAACTTTCAGTAACTAAAGATTTTGCTTCAGCGCACCGTCTTAGAGACTATAAGGGCAGATGTGAGAATCTTCACGGGCATAACTGGAAGATAAGAGTGGCTTTTTCCGGTTCAAGGCTTGACAATACAGGTATGCTTATAGATTTTACAAACATAAAGAAACACCTTGATCAAATTATTTCCTATCTAGACCACAAATTTTTAAATGAAATAGAACCTTTCAGTAAAATTAATCCTACAACGGAGAATATAGCCGCGTTCATTTATGAGCAACTAAAACAAATAGAAACTGAGACTGCAAAAGTATGCGAAGTTGAAGTTTGTGAAAGCGAGTCATCTTCGGCTGTTGTTAGTATGTAACTGGTTGCTGTATTTTAGAGATTGTATTATTATTGTGCCCAACTGATAGCAAAGCTAGGAAAAAGAAGTTGAAGAGTCAAGCTAACGGTTATAGTTAGTGATGGAGTATATCATATTTTTGTGCTAGTCAGACAAGAATTTTCCCTTTAGGAATTTAATGTAGATCTGTTGGTTAAATACTCCGAGCCTAAGGACGACGAACAATAAGGAATTTGGCGGTACGACAACAAAGCGAAAATAAAAAGACTTAGGAAAATGTTAGACATGGATGAAGGCAGATTTACACGGTTAGCAGAAGGAGAGTTGGATGATTTTGAGTGTGTATTAAATGAATTATCACAGCTCAAAAAGGACTATGGTAACGAGCGGACGATAAGTTAATAAAGGTCATTATAATAGGCTGGATGTTAAGGAAAGTGTCAAACTACTACGTAATCTATTTTGTACGGATTTCTCCCCTTTTATTACTTTGATTATGGTCAGAAATATAAAAAGGAGAGATAAAAGTAGCTCTTTAAAATTGCAAAGGCTGTTAAAGCTGAACATTCTCTTACATAGTCTAATAATGCTTTGACAAATGAAAGATAAAAAAGTTTCTATTCATAAAATTCTTCCAAATTTATTCCTCCTACTTACGTTTCTGGCAGAAACACACTCTTTTAAATGTGGAAACAATTTTCATTGGTGTTAATGCTGTAGATTTTTTAAATTACGCTGACTGTACACCGGATTTATAAAACGTTTTAAAGATTTAAAAACAAAAATAACGATTCAAACTTTGCTTTGAAATTAATAAATCCCAAATAATAAAACTTGGAGTAAAATTGTATGCTCCATATGAGCATACATGAACTTGTTACAATGGTTCCAGTGTGATTCCTGAGTTAAGAGCAAAAGGTTTTAATTTTAAAGAAACAAAATTGCTTGATCCTGCGTTAGGAAGGAAATGAAGTGTCGCTTGTAAGAAAAGCCTCAGTATATGAAATATTTTTTCATTCCAAG
>JAITKL010000063.1 GCA_031278405.1 Endomicrobium sp.
AAAGTCTATTTTATCTGTTAAAGCTTGCACAAAAAATCAACAAGGATGTCTCAAAATTAAGACATCCTTGTTGTTAATAAAATACAAATACTCTTTTTAAATTTAAAACTAGAAGCTAAATGCTGTCCTTATATCATATACAAAAAATATTCTTATCTGTGTTTGAAGTGTTTGTCAAAACATTACCGCCTCTTGGATTTGCAAAATATTGAAAAGGCGGCGTAAGAGCAATATAATTATTGATCGTAAATTTATAATAAATTTCAAATTGCATCTATCGTATTATTTGACCACATTTCGGAAAGAGATAAAGCAAAATTATTAAGCTCCTTACCATTTTTTATATTTGTATCTCTAATCATCATAATCACCAAAAGAACGTTCCTTATATCAGCATCAAATATTCCAAAGTCATCATTTATTACTTGGTCTATACTTGCACCAAATCCAATAAATCCCGACTTTGGAGTATTCTCTTTAACTAGTGAATACCATTATTTCCCCATACGCACAATCTGTAGTTACCGTTTGTAGAAGGTTTAAATTAAATTGAGCAATATTTATTCCGCTTAAGAACTGACAATTACCGTCTCCGTCAAAATTATTAGCTACAAAATACTCAAAAATTCAACTTATTGAAATCTACTGTGAATCTATCATTTAGATCTGTTCATAATACAACTCTACAAAAGTATTTGCCACAGAATTAAGTCCGATCCTCATTTGCGTTTACTTGCCCATATGTGTTTACACCGTTATTATTATCAGATCCATCTACTTCAAGTCCAACATCTCTTCTGCCTTTAACACGTGCAACAACTGTTCCATTTTCTTCAAACTCTTTAGTAAGTTTTACATAAAATAAATATGACGCTGCAGATAGATTTTTATTTTACCATTATTCGCCTCAAGAGTTCTCTGCATTATAACTGTTCCGCCAACATCTGCCACATAATTCCTATTTAAGATCTTTTACATCATTATTGTGATTGTGACTTTCAACAAATTTTGTAAGAATAAGCGTTAACGCTCCATCGCCAGTAACATTGCAGGCTGTGCCAAAACTGTCTTGAAGAGCAAATATTGAAAGAATAAGAGCTACAGCGTTATTATCAAAACCCAGCACGCTTATAATAAGACCAAGTGACCCTATTACTGTTCCTCCTGGTACCCCAGGAGATCCAACGGCAAACATTCCAAGCAGCAAGCAGAATAAAATCATTGTATCAACGGAAGGCAATGCCCCGTAATACACTTGAGAAACAACCATCACAAAGAAAACCTCAGTAAGCACAGAACCACAAACATGAATATTTGCAAAAAGAGGTATTCCAAAATCTACCATATCTTTACGCAAAACATAGGATTTTCTTGCGCTTTCTAAAGCTATTGGAAGCGTTGCGGCGGAACTCATTGTGCCTATAGCGGTAAGATATGTATGACCATAATATTTTAAAACGCGAAATGGATTCTTTTTTGAGTATATAGCAGCAACTGTGTAAAGAACTGTAAGCCATATATAGTGTCCTAAAATAGCAATCAAAACGACTATTGCGAAAATAGGCAATTGTTTTGTAATAACTCCTTCATACGCCAAAGAGCAGAATGTGAAAGCTACAAAAACTGGAAGAATAGGAATGAGAATTTTTGTTACTATTGAAAGGCTAATTTTATGAAATTCTTCAAGCAAACTAATGATTGTTGTAGATTTGTTCCAGCAGGCAGCAATACCAATTAAAACAGAAATCATCAAAGCGCTCATAACGCTTATAATAGGAGAAAGTCCTAACTCAAATATAGCCTTTGGCAACTCCTTTGGTTGATTTACGATAGAACTTATATTTAAATGAGGAATAATTTCAAATCCGCTAAAGCAAGACATAAATGCAGCGCCTATACTTGAAACATATGCTAAAACAAATGCAAGTACCAAAACTTTTGAAACATTTTGTCCCAATCTTGTAATTGAAATGGCAATAAACCCTATAATGATTAACGGCACGCAGAAAAATATAAAAGATCCTAAAATATTCTGAATGCTAACAACAACTTGCATTAAATAAACGTTCGCAATACAGCCCACAGCAATTCCTATTACTATGCTAAAAATAAGTCTTGCCGGCAAACTGCTTAAAAACTTTTTCATAGTTACATCTCCTTATAATTTAATATATAAACTTATATGTTATATATTATATTTGTATCATGCCAACACTTTAAAAATATTAAAGTGCGTAAAATAAAAACTGTCTAGCCATCAAGCTAGGCAGTCATGTAACTAAAAATTAAATACTATTTTGCAGGAATAATTGTACCTTTATATTTCTCCAAAATGAATGTTTTCACTTTGTCGGATCTTAGAGCATTAACCAAAGCTTTAATAGCCTGATCATTAAGTCTCTTGGGATTTACAGCAATTATGTTGACATATGAAGAATCTCCACCTTCACTAAACAATCTTGCTTTGTTTGCATCAATACCAGCTTCCATAACTTTACTAGACCACACGATATAAGCATCAAACTGATCTCTTGTTCTTGTAATTAAAGACGGGTCTAGTTCAATGATTTTAATAGCTTTTAAGTATTTCTCAATATCATATATACTTGCAGTAACAGGAGTTATGGACTTTTTTAATTGTATAAATCCTGCTTTTTCAAGAAGCTTAAGACCTCTGTATTCGTTGGTGCTGTCGTTGCAAATAACTATTTTGGCGTTTTCTGGTAAATCCGAAATTGATTTATATTTGTCAGAGTATATAGACATAGGTTCAATATGAATATTTCCAGCATTAGCTAAGCTTAAATTTTTGTCTTTTGCCTGAGCGTTCATATATATAACATGCTGGAAATAATTAGCGTCTAGCTCTCCTTCCGAAGTTTGCATATTTACAAGAGTTGTATCAATAACGGTGTAGAGCTTTATTATAATTCCCTGTTTTTCTAGATCAGGTTTAATAAGTTCAATCAAGTCTGTATGAGGAACAACGTCAGCTGCAATTTTTAAAATAGTTTTCTTTGAATCCGCAACAACACGTGAACTAAACAATAATACGCACAGTAGTGCAAAAAACTTTTTCGCTTTCATGTTTTACTCCTTGTAGAAACCCAAGAGTTTATACGAGATGTCTCTTCTTAAGTATTTTCTTTGAAATAAAAGCCCCGAAGAGCTGCAGACATTCAACAACAACCAAAAGGACTATAATGACAGCCACAAGAATATCTGAGCGGTATCTATTATAACCAAAACGCACGGCAAGCTCGCCAAGACCTCCAGCTCCAAAAGAACCAGCAATTGCAGTTATTGATATAAGCGTTATTGTAAGAACTACAAAATTTCTTATTAAAGTTGGCAAAGCTTCAGGGAGCATAACTTTGAAAATAATATCTAAGTTTGACGCACCCATAGCTTTAGCAGCTTCTACTTTGCCTTTGGCTACTTCAAGGACACTATTCTCAACCATCCTTGAAAATATAGGTATACATACAATAGATAAAGACATAATAAATGCTTTCGGACCGTAAGACACGCCTACAATCATTTTTGACAACGGTAAAAAAAGAAGGATAACAATCATGGAAGGTAAAGATAAAACTGAATTTATAATTGCTCCGAAAACTTTATTAAAAATAGGCAAAGGATGAAGTCCATCTTTGTCCGTAATATAAAGCAAAATTCCAAACAATAAGCCAAAACATATTGTAATAGTAGTTGATATGGCTGTCATATAAACAGTCTGCCATGTTGCCGGCAAAACATATCCCCACACTTCAGCGCTGAAAACTTGTGCTAAAAATTTCGTCATATTCCGTCACCTCCGCCCAAATAGTCAAACTTTGCCAAATTAGAGTTATTCTTTATAAACACTTTGGCAGTTTCACTTGACGGTTTTGTAAAAATTTTCCTAACTCTTCCGTTTTCGACTATCAAGCCATCTTCAAGAACAGCCATATTATTACATGTATATTTTATAACATCTAAAGAATGTGTAATTAGAATAATAGTAATCCCAAATTTTTTGTTTATATCTTTTAGAAGATCTAACACTGAAAGAGAAGTTACGGGGTCCAAAGCAGAAGTAGCCTCGTCGCTTAACAAAATATCTGGACTATTAGCCAATGCTCTTGCTATGCCAAGACGCTGCTTTTGTCCACCTGAAAGCTGACCTGGATAAAAATCTTTTTTATCAGATATGCTTACAAGCTCTAAAATCTCAAATACTCTTTTCTTTATTTCCTGCTTGCTTTTTCCAGATACTTCCAAAGGGAAAGCTACATTGTCGTAAACTGTTCTGGAATCAAAAAGATTAAAATGTTGGAATATCATGCCAATTTTTTGTCTATAAAGATTCATCTCTTTTTTGGAAAGTTTATCTACTTCGTAGTTACCTATATGAATTGTACCAGAAGAAACTGTTTCAAGGCGATTTATACAGCGAATAAGAGTAGATTTTCCAGCACCGTTAAATCCGATAATTCCAAAAATATCGCCTTTCTGTATCTCTAAATTTATATCCTTAAGAACATAAAATTCTTGATCTTGATTATGATTTTTAAATTTTTTAGAGACATTTTTTATCTCTATAAATGGTGCCACCATTGCTTCCTCTTAGGAACTAAAATACTCACAAAACATAATTTTATATTATCACTTTTTTATTGTATATATGTCAAACATTTTACTATAAACCATGTATGAAATACATGTTTTATCTACCATGAATAACTTCCATTCCTATTCTTTAAACAAGTCCCATATCTGTATCATAGCTTTTACAGCTTCCATAGGAATAAATATATCTACAATTTCGTTTGTAAAAGCTGATGGTTTTGGGTTTATTTCAATGATTATTGATCCGTTTCTTTTTGCATCAACTGGCAAAGACGCTGCAGGATATACGATGCCAGTAGAGCCTATGATAAGCATAACATCACAATTCCTGCTTGTTTCAATAGATATTCGCATATCTTTTTTAGGAAGCATTTCACCGAAAAAGACAAAATCAGGTTTTAATATTGCTCCGCATTTTTTGCAACAAGGGGCAATTCTCAAGTCAAAATCTTGCACCGAATATTTGCTACCATCATATAGGCAAGTCAATTTACTTGCATTGCCATGCAATTCATATACATTTTTACTACCCGCTTTTGTATGAAGATTGTCAATATTTTGTGTTATTACCGCTTTAATTATTCCATTTTGCTCAAGTCTTGCAAGAACAATATGGGCATTATTGGGATTTGACTTAAGAGTTGCTTCGTAAAAACCATCACAAAGCATTTCCCAAGCTTCTTTAGTATGCGAAGAGAAATAGTTTATTTCAAAAAGCTTCTCCTCGTATTTATTCCAAATTCCATTTTCACCCCGAAAAGGAGCTATTCCGCTTTCAACTGAAATGCCAGCCCCGGTAAAAGCAACTGCAAATTTTGAATCTTTTAAAACCATAACGGCATTATTTATAAGTTCCTTTATTATTATCTCACTTCCTAAAATGTGATAAAATCAAAGCTACCAACTTGAAATTGCTTTGTAGCATATATTTTTGATAAAATCTATTTTCTACAGGGGAGTTTCGTCATGGAGAAAAAAGATTTATTATCAATTTACGACTTGTCTGCAAAAGAAATCAAAACATTACTTAGCAAAGCATTTGAACTGAAAAAAAAGAGAAAACCTCTTGATGTTTTCAAAGGGAAAACTTTAGGCATCATGTTGGAAAAGCCTTCAACAAGAACAATGGTTTCTTTTGCTACAGCTATGGTTCAGCTTGGTGGAACGCCTATCTTTCTTAACATTGAGAAAATGCAACGTTCACGAGGTGAATCTATACATGATACAGCTATAGTATTGTCTCGGTATTTAGACGGCTTAATGATAAGAGCTTTTAAACATTCTGATGTTGAAGAATTTGCTAAATATTCAACTGTTCCTGTAATAAACGGTCTTACCGATAGAGAACATCCATGCCAAATTTTGGCGGATGTTATGACCGCGATGGAATTTCACAAAATAATAACTCCTAGCAACTTGAAAAAAATTAAAATAGTTTACATCGGTGACGGTAATAATATTTCAAACTCTCTTCTTGCAATTGCTTCGGTTTTAGGGATGAATTTAACCTTAATAGCTCCGAAAGAATATATAACGGGAAAGGAGTCGTTGAATAAATCTTTAGAATATATATCAAAGAGTAAAGCCGAAATCAAAGTTACAAGCGATATAAACGCTACAGAAAATGCCGATGTAATATATACAGACGTTTGGACTTCCATGGGGTTTGAATCGGAAGAGAAGAAAAGAAAAAAACTTTTTACATCTTATCAGGTAAATTCTGAACTTCTTAAAAAAGCTTCTTCAAAGTGTATAGTATTACACTGTCTTCCTGCAATAAGAGGTGAAGAAATAACAGAAGACGTTATGGAAAAATATGAAAATTCTATTTTTGCACAAGCTGAGAATAGATTACATGCTCAAAAAGCAGTTCTGCTACACCTCATAAAGTAATTATGAATAAAGAAACTATTCTTGCATCAGCTTATCTAAGGCAAACAACCCCACTTAAAGAGCAAGGTCTTTTTTGCTGACGGCAAAGTCTAAACCTTGCAAATGTAACGAGCTGTTCTCTCCTTCTTTCATGTCCTATTCATATTTCTGCGTCTGGTATTTGGGTTAGTCTATTCCAAATTGTGCGATCTGCAACCTCATCTATCCAAATCAATCTCCAAATATCTGTTAAACAAATCTGAAATTTCATTGGAAAGAGAATTAAGCTTGAAATGATAGAAAAAACATAACACAACACAAAAAATTTAGCGAGCAAGGTTGGGGTTAAATAAGCTAGCTATTATAAGCAAAATAATAAAGGAAATA
>JAITKL010000040.1 GCA_031278405.1 Endomicrobium sp.
TATGTGAAGAGCGAATACGATTTATTTTCCTATATACTATTTAAAAATATTATATACGCTAAAGACGACGGATATAAATGGTTTGATTTAGGGCTTGCTTATTTTAATAGGGTTGATAATAGCATAGGCGTCGCAAAATATTTTGCAAAGATGTTTATGTTTGCTGAACATTTTAAATATGATCTTGCATCTTTAAGAGAGTTTAAGGACAAATTTTTTCCTCTTTGGCACAACAAATATGTGGCTATACATCCAGACAAGCATATCGTTTCATTCATTAAAAATTTTACAGTTCTTATCTCTCCTGAGAAAAGCGTTGACAGAAAGAGCTTTTTTGGAAGGGTTTTTAGAAGATGAAGACGTGGGATATTTTCTATCAAAATATTGTTCAAACTGGTTTAGTAAAATCCAAAGATAAGGTTGTACTTGCTGTTTCTGGCGGACAAGATTCTATTTGTATGCTTCATATGTTTTGGCGTTTGGCAAAAAAAATGCAGATAGAACTTTTGACGGTAAATTTTAATCATAATTTAAGAAAAGAGTCCGCTAAAGAAGCTCGAATAGTTAAAATTTTATCAAACAAACTTGGAATTGATTGCATTTTAGAAAATATTAACGTAAAAGAATATTCCAAAAGAGAATCTATATCTATTGAAACAGCTGGACGAAACTTAAGGTATTTGTCGCTTGAAAATATAGCTAAAAAATATAAATGTGATAAAATTTCTACTGCTCACAATGCCAATGATAATGCCGAGACTGTTCTAATGTGGCTTTTAAGAGGAAGTGGAAATTTTGTGGGGATACCTCAAGAGAGGAACATAGGTAAAAAGCTTAGTATTATAAGACCGTTGCTTTCTATTAAAAGGAAATTGATTGAAGATTATATAAGTAAGCATAAATTGCCTTTCTGTACAGACAAATCTAACTTTTCTGATGTCTATACGCGCAACAAAATAAGACTCTCTATTATTCCTTTGTGTGAAAAGATAAATACTATGGCTATTGAACATATCTTTAATTTAAGCCATATACAGGCTGTAGAAAATGCTTATTTAGAAGAAATTACACTTAAATGTTTGAAAAAATGCGTAAAATTTAGCAAAAGACAAGTTTTGCTTGATTTAACAATGTTTTTGCAGTATAATAAAGCGGTTCAATACAGAATTTTGAAGAATATTTTGCCTCAAAAAAAGCACAACTCTTATATCAATTTAATAATGTATAAAATTTTATCGTCAGACTTATCTATTCATAAGATATCGAACGATTGGAGTTTTTGTGCTAAGCCAAACAATAAAGCATATTTTATAAAGGATAAAGAAAATGACAAAGCAACATAGCTATAACAATGTTGATGTTTTGATTTCGGCTGAAGATATTCGTAAAAAAGTTTTGGAAGTAGGAGCGCAAATATCTAGGGATTATAAAGGAAAGAATGTTCTTATAATTGCAGTTTTGAACGGCAGCTTTATTTTCTGCGCAGATTTAGTGCGTAGTTTAAATTTAGAATGCAAAGTTGATTTTATTTCTGTTAGCTTTTACATAGGCACACAAACGCAGGGAAAGGTGAAAGTAGTTTCAGGCATCAAAGAAGATATTATTGGTAAAGATGTTGTCATAATTGAAGACATTGTTGATAGAGGTTTTACTTTAGATTTCTTGATAAAAGAAATATCTTTAAAAAAACCTAAAAGTATAAGGACTTGCGTCTTTTTAGATAAGAAATGTGCCAGAGAAAAGGAAGTTGTTGTTGATTACAATTGTTTTGAAATAGGAAATGATTTTGTGGTTGGTTATGGGCTGGACTACAATGGATTTTTTAGACAGTTACCTTATGTTGGGAAAATAAAGGAGTTGATTTAATGAAGAAAAAAAGCCCATGGCATATACTTTTTTGGATAACTCTTTTCATAATTATATTTATGCTTATGAATTCTGCAGGAAAAAAAGGTCTAGAGACAGACCTTGAATATTCTCAGTTTAAGCAGTATATAAGGGCGGGTAGCGTATCCAAAGTTGTGGTTGGACAGGATTTTATAAAAGGTCAGTTTAGAGATTCTGATGGAGTTTTAAAGAACTTTAGAACTATTCCAATGAATGATCCAAACCTTATAAAAGACATGGAGGAAAATAAGGTTCTTGAATTTTCTTCTATTGAAAAAAGCGGCTGGTTTAGTTCTTTGTTAGTAGGTTGTTTGCCGATGATTCTTTTCCTTTTTGTGTGGTTTTTTCTTATGAGAGGAATGATGATGGGTAGTGGCAAATATGCTATGTCTTTTGGTAAAACAAAAGCAAAACTTGCAGGAAACAACGCTGCTAAAAAAGTTACGTTTAAAGACGTTGCGGGTTGTAATGAGGCAAAAGAAGAATTACAGGAAATAATAGAATTTTTAAAAGATCCTGCTAAATTTCAAAAATTGGGCGGAAAGATTCCAAAGGGAGTCCTTCTTTTTGGATCCCCGGGAACAGGGAAAACTTTACTTGCCAAAGCTGTTGCTGGTGAAGCGGAAGTTCCTTTCTTTTCTTCAAGTGGCTCAGAATTTGTTGAAATGTTTGTAGGTGTCGGTGCTTCAAGAGTAAGAGATTTATTTGAGCAAGGCAGAAAGTCTGCTCCATGCTTATTATTTATAGATGAAATAGATGCTGTTGGTAGGCATAGGTTTGCAGGCATCGGCGGAGGTCACGACGAAAGAGAAC
Source organism: Endomicrobium sp. (assembly GCA_031278405.1). The sequence goes on from JAITKL010000040.1 coordinate 2,701, forward strand.
AAACCTTAAATCAGCTGCTTGTTGAGATGGATGGTTTTGATACAAAAGAAGGCGTTATTTTAATTGCTGCAACAAACAGACCTGATGTGTTGGATCCTGCTCTTTTAAGACCGGGAAGATTTGACAGACAGGTTATAGTTCCAAGTCCTGATTTAAAAGATAGAGAAGAGATTCTTGCAGTGCATGCCCAAAAAATTAAGTTGGATAGCGATGTAAATTTAAATGTTATAGCTAGAAGAACTCCTGGATTTGTCGGTGCAGATTTGGCAAATCTTATAAATGAGGCGGCATTGCTTGCCGCTAGAAATAATCAAGGAGCCGTAAATATGAGAAATATGGAAGAAGCTATAGACAGGATTCTTGCGGGTCCTCAGAGAAAGTCTCGCATGATGTCTGAAAGAGAGAAAAAAGTTATAGCTTATCATGAAGTAGGACATACTATAGTTGCAAAATTGCTTCCAACAGCGGATCCTGTTCATAAAGTTTCCATAGTACCTAGAGGTCCGGCGCTTGGTTATACTCTTCAGCTCCCGGAAGAAGATAAATACCTAACTTCAAAATCTGAACTTTTAGACAGATTGGCAATACTATTTGGTGGACGCGTTGCTGAAGAAGTAATGTTTTCAGAGATTACAACCGGATCTCAGAACGATATTTCAAAGGCTACAGAAATTGCAACGAGAATGGTTATGGAGTTTGGTATGAGTGAGAAAATAGGTCCAATGGCTTTACAAAGACCTAATGAAGAAGTTTTCCTTGGAAGAGATATTTCAAGAGAAGTAAGACATTCTGGTAAAACTTCGGAACTTATAGATGAAGAGATTAAGAAAATTATAGATGGAGCTAAATCTAAAGCAACGAAACTTATTAAAGATAATTCAGCAGTGCTTGATAAACTTGTAAAGTATCTTTTAGAGAGAGAAAATCTCAATGGCGAAGAAGTTGATAAAATAATGAAAGGCGAAGAGTTGCCTCTTATGGTAGAAAAAGTACCAGCAACAGAAGAAGGCAGAAAAGAAGCTGCAGTTGAAAAAGAAGTTATAAAAGAAAAAATTGACGATGGGCAACAACAGGAAAGTGAAAAAATTTAATTTTGACAAAAAAAAAGCTCGAAAAGCTATAAAACTTTTGCTTGAATCTTTTGGAGAGGATTTAAAGAGACAAGGTCTTAGGCACACGCCTGAAAGAGTGGCTGAATTTTATAAAGAAGCTTTATCAGGAAATGAATCTGATCCTTTGGAGCTTGTTCCTGTTTACTATGCTGCGGAAGAGCATGAAGAAATAATACTTATTAAAGATATTCCGTTTTATTCTCTATGTGAGCATCATTTGCTTCCTTTTTTTGGCAAAGCCTGTGTAGCGTATATACCTCAAAAAGATAAAATAGTGGGGGTATCAAAACTTGTAAGACTTGTAGAAGTTTTTGCCAATAGGCTTCAGTTACAGGAAAGACTTACAAAACAAGTTGCCGATATTATAATTAAATCGATAGAACCTCATGGAGTCATGGTTGTTATTGAGGCCGAACATTTATGCATGACAATGAGAGGTGTTAAAAAGCCTGGAGTTAAAATACTTACTTCGGCTATGAGGGGAGTATTTTTAAAAGACGCGAGAACTAGATCTGAAGCCATGTCTCTTTTGGGAAGACAAAATTGATAATAAGAAAAGCTGTGATAAATAATTTTAACGATGTTTTAAAACTTGTAAAAAATACAGGTTGCAGTTCTGTAGTTTATGAATCTTTGGCAAATAAAGGCATGCTTGAACCTATACTTATAGAGAAGATAGATAATAGGGCAGCAAATATTTTAAAACAAGAGGCTATTTCTGTAGGTGCAGATGTAGCTTTGAACGAGAATATCAGCAGGCTTAAACAAGGATTTTCAGATATAGTGTTATTTGCGACCTTGTCTCAACTTAATAAACTTGTCTCCAAACTCAGTTTGCAACATTTTGGTTTAAAACAAATTGGCGACGATTTAAAGAGAATAATAATTAAAAGAAAAGTTTTTAGATATAAAAACAAATCCCTAGATTTATCAAAACCTGTTGTTATGGGTATAGTTAACTTAGATCCTAATTCTTTTTCTGGCGATGGGTTAAGAGAACCTGATAAAGCTTTAGAGCAAGCTGTTGAATTTGAAAGGTTTGGCGCTGGCATTATAGATATAGGTGCGGAATCTTCAAGACCGGGTGTAAAATTTATTGATCCAGAAACTGAGATTAAAAGGTTGCTGCCTGTTTTAAAACGAATAAGAAAGCATGTTAAAATCCCTATTTCTATAGATACTTACAAATATGAAACAGCAAAAATTGCATTGTCAGAAGGAGCTGATATAATAAATGATATTTTTTCTTTAAGAAAAGGTAAAGATAAACTAGCTAAACTCATTGCTGACTATAAAGCAGGATTGATTCTTATGCATATGAAGGGAACTCCAAAGAATATGCAAGTTAACCCTGAGTATAAAAATTGCACTTCTGAAGTTTATGAATTTCTTTGTAAGAGAAAGTCTTATGCTATGAGATTTGGAATAAAAGAAGATTATATTGCCGTAGATCCAGGTCCAGGGTTTGGAAAGACAGTTAAACACAATGTAGAGCTAGTAAAAAATATGAATGTTTTCTCTAGTCTCGGTGCAGTACTTGGTGCAGTGTCGCGGAAACAATTTGTCAGAGCTTTGGCGGGCGAAGATAAAGCGTCGTTTATAACCGCCAACTTTCTTTCGGCATTTTGTGGAGCTGATATCGTAAGAGTCCATGATGTTAAAGAAACTGTCAATGTTTTTAAAATAATAGAGATTTTTAGAGGGATATAATGGAAACATTTGTTGCTTTTTATACCTTGTATATCTCAAATATTTTGGATATACTTATCCTTACGTTAATATTTTACAGGATAATTCTTATAATACAAGGTACAAGGACAATACAGATATTTATCGGCATACTATTTATCTTGGGTCTTAATGTTGTTTCAAGAGATATTTTGCATTTGAAAGCTTTGTCATGGCTTTTAGACAAATTTTGGCCTGTAGCGGTTATAATATTTGCTGTGATATTTCAGATGGAAATACGTAATCTTTTGGCTCAAGTAGGCGGTCATCTATGGGGATCGAAAGCAAAAATCAAAGACTCTTACTTAATTGAAATAATTGATGCTGTTGAAGATTTAAGTTCTTCAATGGCGGGATGTCTTATCGCTATAGAAAATGAAATCGGATTAAAGAATTTTACGGAGACGGGAGTGTCGCTTAATGCCAATATTTCTAGAGAGCTTATTCTTTCAATTTTTAAGAATAAATCCGCTCCTTTGCATGATGGCGCGATTGTACTTTCCAACACTAGGATAATATCTGCGGGCTGTGTTCTCCCTTTAAGTCATGACACGAATGTAAAATTGTTTGGGACAAGACACAGAGCTGCCCTTGGATTAAGCGAAGTGACAGATGCCGTTGTTGTTGTTGTTTCAGAAGAAACGGGACAAATTTCAGTGGCTCATGATAGTAAGTTGCATGGTAATATCTCTCTCTCAAAACTTCGGGAGATAATCAATACAAACGGTGAGGTCTTGAGAACAAAATGACAATTCTATTTCTATTCTCAAAAATCAAAAAAAAATGGCAACTGAAGGCTCTTGCGTTTATTCTTGCGCTTTTTGTATGGCTATACGCGAGGATACAATGTAAATGAAAATATTTGGCACAGACGGAATTAGGGGAGATTCTTCTAAATTTCCATTTGATAATTCTACTCTTAATATTATAGGTCGTTCTATAGCTGAAGTTTTGGGCGTCGCTAATAAGCGTGTTCTTGTTATCCGCGACACTAGAGAGTCCGGTAAAAGGATACAGACAAAGCTTTCTGAAGGAATGTCTACTATTGGAGTAAAGATAGTGTTTGGTAGTATTATACCTACGCCTGCAGCTTCTTTGCTTGTAAAAAATGGAAACTATTGTGCTGCGGTTGTTATATCGGCGAGCCATAACCCTTATACAGACAATGGAATTAAAATTTTTAATTCTAATGGATATAAACTTTCAAACTCAATAGAAGAGAAAATAGAAGCAAAGATAAATAAATACATTACTTCAAAGGACGTTTTGCCAATAAAAAGAATATCTTTAAAAGAAAATTCAAAACTTATAAAGTTTTACGAAAATTTTATTATAAAAAATTTCTCGGGTAAAAAACTTAAAGGCAAGACTATAATTTTAGACTGCGCACACGGTGCTTCCTATAAATGCGCTCCTCGCATTTTTAAAAAATTGAGTGCAAACGTTATATCATTAAACGTTAATCCTGATGGTAAGAATATAAATTTAAGTTGTGGTGCATTGCACCCTCAATCTCTGTGTAAGGCTGTAAAAGAATATAATGCTTTTTGCGGATTCGCTTTTGATGGTGATGCTGACAGATTGATATGCGTTGACGAAAACGGCATGATAAGAGACGGCGATTATTTTTTATCTTCAATGTCTATATGGTTAAAAAATAAAAAGAAACTTAAAAACAATATTTTAGTTTCAACTGTTATGGCAAATATAGGATTGTCTCGTGCTTTAAAGAAAGAAAAAATAAAAGTTATATCTTCTAAAGTCGGCGACAGATATGTTATGAAAGATATGAAGAAACACAAAGCCTCTCTTGGCGGAGAGCAGTCAGGACACTTCATATTTAAAGATATATTAGCTACTGGTGATGGAATTTTGAGTTCTGTTATGATTCTTTCAGCCTTGAGCAGTACAGGTAAAACAATGTCAGAATTTATGAATGTTATTGAGAAATTTCCACAGATTTTAGTACATAGAAAAGTGATGAATAAAGTTCCTCTTGAAAAACTTTCTAACTCATATAATCTAATAAAAGCTTACGAAAAATCTCTTGGTTCTGATGGGCGCGTGCTTGTAAGGTATTCAGGTACAGAAAATTTTTTGAGGGTTATGGTTGAGGGGAGAGATGTTGACGAGATTAAAAATATTGCTGGAAGTATAGCCGATGCAGTTGAGAAAGAAATATCTCTACAACAATAAAAAAGCATAGAGGTGGGAAGATGATAAAATTAGGCATAAATATTGACCACATAGCTACGTTAAGGCAAGCTCGCAGAGAAGGCGTTCCGTCGGTTGTTGAAGCTGCTCTTACATGTGAAAAGGCTGGAGTTGATGGGATTACTGTTCATTTAAGAGAAGACAGAAGACATATTCAAGACTATGACGTTTATAGTTTGCGGGAAATTTTAAAAACTAGATTAAATCTAGAAATGGCTGCAACTGAAGAAGTTCTTGGCGTTGCTTTAGATGTTAAACCAGATTCTGTGTGTATAGTTCCGGAAAAAAGGGAAGAACTTACCACCGAAGGTGGTCTTGATGTTAAAAATAACAGAGAAACCATTTCTAGTATTATATCTAAGCTTAAAAAAGCTGGAATTGTGGTCAGTATATTTATTGATGCGGATCTGGAACAAGTTTCTGCTTGTTCTGAAACTGGAGCAGACGCGGTTGAGTTGCATACTGGAAAATATTCTTTACTTTTTAAAGAAAGCGGTTCTTCGTCAAGAGAATGTAAAGGCGAACTTAAGAGAATTACTGAAGCTTCAAAGGAAGCCCTTAAAAGAAAGCTTATATTGAATGCCGGGCATGGACTTGATTATGAGAATGTAGGTCAAATCTGTAAAATTCACGGAATGAATGAGTTTAATATTGGATTTTCAATAATTTCTAAAGCAATATTTGATGGTCTTCAAAAAGCTATTTTTGATATGAGAAAACTGATAGAGCAGAACTCAAATTTGTAAATTCAGAGAGGTCTACACATGTGCGGAATAGTGGGTTATATAGGTAAAAAAAATGCTGTAGATATAGTTCTTGATGGATTAAAAAAACTTGAATATAGGGGATATGATTCTTCAGGCATTGCTGTTGTTAAAGATGGACAATTGCAAATTAGACGAAGCGTAGGTAAATTAAAAAATCTTGAAGAAAGTATAGAAAAAAAACATTTAAAAACGAATATCTCTATAGGTCATACTCGTTGGGCTACGCATGGTAAACCGTCGGAAGAAAATGCTCATCCGCACACAGATCCGACTAAAAGTGTAGTTGTAGTTCATAATGGAATAATAGAAAATTATGCCGAATTAAAATCAAATCTTGAAAAAGAAGGCAAAGAATTTAAATCTGAAACCGATACTGAAGTAATAGCTCATCTTATAAAAAAACATTACAAAAATAATTTGCTTTTTGCAGTTCAGGAAACCCTTAAAGAAATAAAAGGTTCATATGCTCTTGGAGTAATATGTAAAGATGAGCCAGATAAAATAATATGCGCAAGACAAGACGCTTCTCTTATCGTTGGCATAGCCGAAGGTGAAAACTTTTTAGCTTCAGATATCTCAGCGTTACTTTCTTACACCCGTGATATGACTTTTCTTGAAAACGGCGATATCGCCGAATTGACTGCCAATAGAATAACAATAACCGATATTGAAAATAACGTAAAAAACAGAGAAGTAAAAAATATAAAATGGGATTGTGTACAGGCTGAAAAAGAAGGTTATAAACATTTTATGCTTAAAGAAATACATGAACAGCCTAGAACTATTGAGGATACTTTCAGAGGTAGAATTTATCCCGATGAAGGCCGTGTTTATCTTGAAGAAGTTAAATTGTCAAAAGAAGATATTAAAAATATATCAAATATTTATATCGTTGCTTGTGGAACTTCTTATCATTCTGGGCTTGTTTCAAAATTTTTTTTTGAGAATTTTGCAAAAATGAATACAGAAGTTGATATAGCATCGGAGTTTAGATACAGAGAGCCTATTTTAAATGATAGGGTTCTTGTTATAGTCGTTTCTCAATCAGGAGAAACAGCAGATGCTTTAGCGGCTCTAAGACTTGCTAAGAGCAAAGGTTGCATAGTTTTAGCGGTTTGTAATATTGTTGGGTCTAGCATGAGCCGCGAAGCTGACCATGTGTTATACACTCACTGTGGACCGGAAATAGGTGTTGCATCTACGAAAGCTTTTACTGGACAGATCGTTGCTCTTTATATGCTTGCATTAGATTGGGCGTGTAGAAAGGAAAGTCTTTCAAAAGAAGAGTTAAAAAAATATTTAAAGGAGTTATGGGAAATTCCTGCAAAGGTAGGAAATTTTTTAAAACAGGCAGAAAGTGTTCATGAAATTGCCAAAAAATTTGTACATAAAAGGGATTTTTTATACTTAGGTAGGAATATTAATTATCCCATTGCTCTTGAGGGTGCATTAAAGTTAAAAGAGATTTCTTATATACATGCCGAAGGGTATGCAGCTGGTGAAATGAAGCACGGTCCTATAGCTTTGATTGATGATGATATGCCTGTGGTTGCTATAGCTGTTAAGAGCAGAGTTTATAAAAAAATAATTTCAAATATTGAAGAGGTAAAGGCAAGAGGTGGTACTATTATATTAATAGCAAGCGAATCTGACAAAACCGCTTCAGGCAAGGGAGACAACGTAATATATGTTCCTGCCTGCGACGAGTTCGTTTCCCCTATCTTATCTGTAATTCCTCTTCAATTGTTATCTTATTATGTGGCAGTGACGTTGGGTTGTGATGTTGACCAGCCTAGGAATCTTGCCAAATCAGTTACAGTTGAGTAAATTTTGTATTTCTCTCTAAGCATGTGAGACTGGAGTGCTTTAAAAAATTTCCTGCATGGAACGGGTATTCTGTTTGGTTTGATTGTGTGTTATACTGTGTGGACTTACGGATTCTTGTTTCATTTTTCAAAAATCTTATAATTAAAAAGTTTAAAATGAAAATAGGCATAGATATAGAAGAAGTTAAAAGATTTGATAAGTATGTGAAAGATAGGACATATCTTGAACGTATATTTTCAAAAGAGGAAATTTTATATTCTTTAGCTAAAAAAAACGCAGCACAGTATTTAACTGCTCGCTTCGCCGCTAAAGAAGCTATATGGAAGGCTTTAAGCTCAAAGAATAAGAAACTTATAATAACCGATATATCTGTCAGAAACGATAAAGATGGCAAACCTCAAGTTTATGTAAAGAATAAGAAGTATAATAAAATAAATATATCCTTGTCTCATACGAAAAAATATGTCGCTGTGGTTGCAATTGCTTTTTAATGCCATGAAGAAACAAGATATTAAAAACTTCATCTGTAAATTAAAAAGAAAGTCTGACAGTCACAAATATGATTTTGGACATGTTTTAGTTATTGCAGGTTCTAAGACCATGCCCGGCGCTGGAGCTTTATGCTGTTTAGGAGCATTTTATTCTGGAGCAGGTCTTGTAACATATGCTGTTAAAGAAAACTTTTTAATTCAAGCTTGTTCGTTGTCTAGACCAGAGACACTATTTTACATATATAAAACAGCGTCGGATATTCTTAACTACGTCAAATTAAGAAAAGTTACATCTATAGTTATAGGTCCTGGACTTAAATCAGATTATAAATTTGTTCATAAGATTATTTCTTCAGTTGATATTCCTATAGTTTTAGACGCCTCAGGAATTTCCATTTTTAATGGTATTTCAGATAAACTTAATGATGCAAAATCTAACCTTATATTAACACCCCACTTAGGAGAATTTTCCAAACTTTTGAATATTTCAATTGATTTTATAAAAAGTAACAGAGTAAAAATAGTAGCGGATTTTGTTGACAAAAAGTCTCTCATATGTGTTCTTAAAGGTAAGGATACGCTTGTTATTACAGATGGAAAAATTTATACAAATAATACGGGTAGTCCTGCTATAGCTACAGCAGGAAGTGGCGATGTTTTGAGCGGGATGATAGCTGCATTTATAAATATTGATGATGATATTTTTGAGGCTGTAAAATTTGCAGTATTTGTTCATGGATTAGCAGGAGAGTCAGCTGAGAAAGAAAAATGTCAAATAAGCATTGTTGCAAGCGATATAGCTGAAAATATTTATAGAGCCATAAAGCAAATTTCGCGTTAATTATATATGGAGGCGGTACTGGAGGTCGGTTGGTATTATAAGTAAAGTTGACCATATTCCCATAGGGAACGCTTTAATAAACACACCTAAGATTTAGATATGTCAAAAGACAAACATATCTCATATCCTTGACACCACAGCAATTTTAATGTAGATGAAAATAGTCCTTCCAAAAGCTTCTTTATAGTCTGAAATTATCTTTATTGACCGAATTGACCGAAAAATAATAAATTTGTAAAATCATATAATTAAATATAATATTCCAAGGGAATTTAAATATGACAAAATGACGAAATCTTGCGATACGTTTAACAAGTTCGAATTAACCAAGACATGCTGTGATACCAAGGGTAGTTATTCTTTCAAAAGCTTCTCTTTGGATTTTTACTTATTAGGATTAGGAGGACATTTTTTGATAAATTTGGAGAATTGCCAAGATAAAATACAACGGTGAGTTTGACTCTTCCGTTTTTTTGTAATTTAGAGCTTATGACGTTGCAGACATAGATTTAATGTTACAATACTAATATGTCAAATAAGTATTTTGACATATTAGTATGCAAATTATGAGTTTTTAAGTTGGTATATAAGTAGAAGAATGCAATTGTTCAGGAATTGTTGATGCGGGCTTTATTCTTAAGATTGAAATTATCACATTCTGTGTTACACATGGTTTTTGCCTTTGATGAATAACGAAAATCCCAGAAAACTCAAATAAGTGCAGCTTGTTGTAAGGATTATCAAAAGCACTTTGGAGTAAGACCTACCGGGGATAGATAAAATATTGAAAGGGTATAATTTAAAGTATTTCTTTTTGATTCTCAAGGTATTTTATACGCTAAGCCTCCATTCCTAAAATACGGCGTTTTTGCATCTATTTACTGCGAAAGCGATATTTGCGTGGGTTTTCAAGGGATATGAAAACTGCCAGTCACGTTTGGAGTGCAGAAACTGGGTATCTCGGGGATTTTGCTTATAGAGAATTTTATAGAGATTTAGGATATGATCGCGATTACGAATATATAAATAAAGCCTTATTTACATTTAGATGATATTATAAGAAATATGGGAATAGAATATCATAAAATCATAGAAAAAGTTGTTTTGAGCAACAAACAGCCTTACTTTCCACAACATGCAATAGAAAAGCTGCCGAAATAGATGATTATATTTATAGACACTTGCATAAAGTCTCTGATAGAATATCTGAGTTGGCAAATAAATTTGCCGATGTCGTTAAAAGATCCGTTGTCGTTAAAGACATTACAAAAGTATTAAAATGCCCCTATTTATTTTATTATTTGGATATAACATCACTTGTTCCATTACTTTTTCTATCTTTGCTTCGGTGGTGTGGCTTCTTTTATAATCAAGAAATTATGATGGCAAAAGGTATCCTGAAGGTTTGTCAGGAGAAGATATTTCTTTAGGAGTAGGAGCAAGATATAATATCTGTTATTGGTGCTTATGATGCAATGACTTCAGACAGACTGTGCATAAAGGCATTAGGATAAGAATATGCAATCTCTGATCTCAGAAAAGGCATGGGCATTCAAAGCCTATACTAAAATCTAGAGTCACAGTAAACGTATAGGATTAGTTAAATTGATTGTATGAGTGGTATTTTATACGTTGTTCCAACTCCAATAGGCAATCTTGAAGATATAACCTTAAGAGCTTTAAGAATTTTAAAAGAGTGTGATCTTGTAGCCTGTGAAGATACCAGACAGAGCCTAAAGCTTTTGTCACATTTTGGAATATCTAAAAATTTGATAAGTTTTTATTCTTACAACCAGCAATATAGGGTTGGACAAATAATGAATAAATTGTCTGATGGCAAAAAAATTGTGCTTATATCAGATGCAGGAATGCCAGGAATTTCTGATCCTGGATATATTTTAATTAAAGAAACTATAGAAAAACGCATAAAGATAGAAGTTTTGCCGGGTGCATGTGCCGTTGTAACTGCTTTGGTTGGTTCAGGACTTCCTATAAACGGTTTTATTTTCTGCGGTTTTTTGAAGAGAAAAGCTGGAAAAATGAAGAAAGAGCTTTCAGAGTTTATAAATTTGGGAAAAACAATAGTGTTTTATGAATCATCACACAGAATAGTTAAAACCGTTGAAATATGTCTAGAAGTATTTGGTGAAAATACTAAAATTTGTCTTGCTAGAGAATTGACTAAAAAGTTTGAAGAATTTATAAGAGGAACAATAAAAGAAGTGTTGAAAAATATAAAAGATAGAAATAATTTGCTTGGGGAGTTTGTTATTTTAATATATCCTCAAAGCAATAAAGGGAAAGAAAGTGATTAAAGCAGGAATTATAGGAATAACTGGCTATACCGGCGAAGAACTTTTAAAGCTTCTTTCAAAGCACGATGATGTTAATATAACTAAGATTTATGGCAGGAGTTTATCGGAGGAAAGGGATTTGAAAGACATTTATTCAGAGTTTGCCGGTTTAAATTTGAAGGTAGAACCTTTGAACATAAAAGAAATACCAGCTAACTGTGATATTATTTTTCTCGCTTTGCCTCATGCTGTTGCTTTTGAAATTGTTCCATATCTTATTGATTTGGGTGTAAAAGTCATAGATTTGTCAGCAGATTTCAGATTAAAAAGCACTGAAGTGTATGAAAAATGGTATAAGGTAACTCATGCAGCAAAAGATTACATAGGCAAAGCCGTTTACGGTTTATCTGAACTTAACGACAAAGAAATTAAAAATACATTTTTAGTTGCAAACCCGGGTTGTTATCCTACAAGCATCATTTTAGGTTGCGCTCCAGCGATAAAAAATGGATTTGGAGATTTGAAAGGAATAGTTGTAGATTCTAAAAGTGGCATTTCAGGTGCAGGTAGAAAAAATGCCCTAGAATATTTTAAAAATGAACACCCAAACTTCAGAGCCTATAATATTGCTGGAGGTCACAGACATATTCCAGAAATAGAGCAAGAATTGGCAAATCTTTCTGGCGAAAAAGTAACCGTAAGTTTTACGCCTCATATCATGCCCGTTGAAAGGGGAATGCTTTCAACTATTTATATAAATCTTAGACAAAATGTCAAGACATATACAGTAATAGAAAAATATAGAGAATTTTATAAAGATAGAGAATTTGTAAAAGTTCTTGATGAAGACGTAATACCAGGAATTAAAGATGTTGTAAACACAAATTTCTGTGAGATAAGTGTAAAGATAGATGAAAGAGCAAAAAGACTTATTATTGTTTCAGTTATAGATAATTTAGTAAAAGGGGCTTCGGGGCAGGCAGTTCAGAACATGAATCTTATGTTTGGTTTGCCGGAAACTGCAAGCTTAATATAGGAGAAAGCTTAAGATGCTTCCAAAAGGTTTTAAAGTTGGCGGAATCCGTTCAGAATTGTCCAAAAAAGAAGGAAAAAAAGATTTGGCTCTTTTTATTTCCGATGTTCCTGCTAGTACGGCAGGTATTTTCACACAAAATGTCGCAAAGGCTGCACCTGTTCTTTTAGATATTGAAAGATTGAAAACGAGAAATAAATTTTTAGGTGTAATAGCAAATTCTGGTTGCGCTAATGCTTGTACAGGGATTAAAGGAATAGGTGACGCTGAGTATATCTGTTCAGTATGTGAAAATATTTTTGAGTTGGATTCAACCTCGTTGTTATGCGCATCTACAGGAGTTATCGGACAATATTTAAACATTTCTAAAGATACCTTTCCTGAAAAAATTAAATTGTTGAGAGACAATATTGGGACTTCTCTTAAAAATGAAGAAGAATCTGTTCTTTCCATAATGACTACAGATACGCTCATAAAGAAGGTTGAGAAAGAAGTTGTTGTTAAAGGTGGCAAAATTAGAATTTGGGGTTGTGTCAAAGGCGCAGGAATGATTCATCCTAATTTGCAGGGGCATCATGCCACATTGCTTTCCTTTATATTAACGGATGCTGATATAGAAAGTGAAAATCTTCAGATAATTTTAGAAGAATCTGCAGATAAATCTTTTAATTGTGTTTCTGTTGACGGAGACACGTCGACAAATGATACTGTTATTGTTTTGGCAAATGGTCAAAGTGGAACTGGTAAATTATCTAAAGAAGATTTGGCTATTTTTGTAAATGCTTTTGACGAATTGACTTTGGATCTTGCCAAGTCTGTTGTTAAAGACGGCGAGGGTGCTACTAAATTTGTTGAAATTGAAGTAAAAAATGCTAAAACAAAAAAAGATGCAAAACTTATAGCTTCTACCATTGCCATTTCTCCTCTTTTTAAAACAGCCATGTTTGGTTCTGACGCCAATTGGGGTAGAATTATTGCCGCTGTAGGCAGAGCAGGGGTAGATTTTGATATAAACAAAGTTAATATATATATTGGAGGTATTCATATTTTTAAAGACAGTTTTGCTTTAAAATTCTCTGAAGATGACGCTAA
>JAITKL010000001.1 GCA_031278405.1 Endomicrobium sp.
CGTTATGAAAGAACTAAAATATCGTTATAACGATGTAAATATACTAGCTATTGATTATTCTCGGACTTAGCGAAGTCAATCAAATTAACAGAATAAAACTCATGATGAGTGTTGCCACCAAAATATCAACTAAATTTTTGTAAAATCATGAAATATAAATAATTTTTAATATTAAATAAGTGAGCGAAATGTTTTGCTATAAAAGTTTACTTTTATTATTTTTTCTTATTTGTCTAGCTGCTATAAAGTCTTTGGCTGCAACAGGAAATGAAGAACATTCTATTGGCTTTGAAATAAGCGGATATAAGTATCAAGAAGTTGAGAATAATGGTGAGAAATTCATATCTATTGAAGGGGAAAGGTATGGAGTATCTTATGAATATTTATCACGTAAAAGTACTGAGAAATCTTCATTTTGGTTATATCAAGTAGATCTTTCTTATGGAGACCTTATTTATGACGGACATTCTCAATATAGGAAAATAGAATTCAAAGTAAATTGCTGTACGGATTGGTATCAAGAATATAGATTATTATACGGTTTGGCATTGCCTTTCAATGATAATAGATTTGTAGTAATGCCCTATTTAGGATGTGCTTTTAGAGGATTGTTTAATAGAGTAAATAATTACTATTATATTAAAGATGGGAGACTTGCCAAAATTGTGGGATATGACAGATACTCAGTGTATTTATATATACCGTTAGGTATAATATTGAGGACTGAGTTAGATAATGACTGGCTATTTAGTTTAAATCCTGAATTTGATTTGTTTTTGTTAGGTCATCAGACTTCAGGTATAGACACGAACGGAAGTGGGGAGCCTATGAAAAATGCTCAACATATAGGATATGGTTTTAGAGTTTCATCCAGAGTTTCTAAGAAAATAGGATATGAATTTGCAGTATTTCTTGAACCGTTTGTAAAATACTGGGATATAGCAGATTCAGATATCGTTAATGGATGCCTAGAACCAAAAAATAATACAATTGAATGTGGCGTTAAGGTAGGTATTTTACATTTTTGCGGTTGAAATTTCATTTTAGTAAGATTTGTTTTTTGCAGTTAAATTATGATACAATAAAATAGTGGATAAAGATTTTAAAAGCTTAATTGTTCCACTAAGATTCAACAGTTTATAAATAGACATCTCATTGTTGGCGATTATATTTTAGAGTTTATAATTGCCAGTGGGTTTTGTTATTTTAAAGACAGTATAGATTTTATAGGACAAGGTTTAGAGATGAATAAAAAAACTTATTTACCGAAACAAGACGTGATTGAAAGAAAATGGCACTTGATAGACGCAAGTGGGAAAATTTTAGGGAGGCTTGCCGTTGAAATAGCAGAGCTTTTAAGAGGCAAAAATAAGGTTTTCTATACAAATCATATAGATTGTGGAGATTTTGTTGTTGTCGTAAATGCAAGTAAGATTGTTCTTACAGGTAAAAAACTTGATCAAAAGATGTATTTTACATATTCTGGATATCCAGGAGGGGCAAAGTTAACACCTTATTCTGTTTTGATGGAAAAGATCCCAGAGAAAGCGTTGTTTGCCGCAGTAAAAGGCATGCTTCCAAAGAACAAACTTGCAGATAGACAGATTACAAGACTTAAAGTATTTAGAGAAGATAAACACACGCACAGTGCGCAATTAGCGTCGGCAAAGTAAAAAAGTAAAGAGGAGAAAAATGAGAAATGTTTCTTATTTAAGCACAGGGCGTAGAAAGAATGCAATTGCTAGAACTAGGGTGGCAAGTGGTAATGGTAAAGTTATAATAAATTATAAGACTGTAGATGAATATTTTGGCGGATTAGAAAGATTAAAAAAAACAGCTTTAAAGCCTTTAGGTATTTGGGAAGGCATAAAGAATTATGATTTTTTTGTAAATGTAAATGGCGGCGGCGTAAGTGGACAAGCGGGAGCTATAAGCCATAGCATAGCAAGGACGATTTTGAAGCTTAACGAAGCATCAAAAGCAGTTTTGAAAAAGGAAGGTCTTTTAACTAGAGATTCAAGAATGGTTGAAAGAAAGAAATATGGAAGACCAAAAGCAAGAAAACGCTTCCAATTCTCAAAACGTTAATATTTAGTTTTTGTAAAATTCAAAACATCCGCTTCTATAAGCAGATGTTTTTATGGAAACTTATATTTTAAAGGTTAAACCTAAAAATTTCTTATCAACACAAGATGTTTAATGGAAGCGTAATGAAAACTGAAGCGGTCGTAAACAAAATTAAAAAAGTTGACGATGTGTGGTCAAGAAATATCATTAATAAAAAACTATTGGGAGACATATAAGTTCTAAAGTTTTTAAGAAAAAGTTAGTAAGAGAGAGACATAGATGAAAAGTTTACTATGAACTCCACCACATATTAGCAATCCTTTTTTGTGTATGGTATAAACGATAAAAGATAATAAAATTGACAGGTATAGTGTCCGTTGAAACTGTTGCGACGCGGAAATCAATATAGTATATTATATATCTATCGGCGAGGGTGCTATAACCTTAAAACACAGTGCCTGCAAGAAAAATTTTATTATTCTTGTGTTTATAATATGTCTTCATGTCTTCGATTGATTGAGATCTACATTTCCATGTTTTCCATTTAAAAAATACTCTAATGTTATTAAGTTCATAAGAGAATAAAAATCTTCAATTCTATTTTCCATCAGACAGAGTTATAGAATCAGAAAGAACTTTATTTATGATAACAAAGAGCGATGTTTTTCAGAAATGAAATCTATGAAAAGTTTTGATTTAAGAACTCCAACATTTGTGTCGTAATTTTCTCGCTTTTTGCAATTTTTGTTCTTTTGTAAACTCAAT
>JAITKL010000052.1 GCA_031278405.1 Endomicrobium sp.
CTTGGAATTATAAACATTGCTGCGATTGTAGCAAAATAAATAACTTTATGAAAAAACAGAAAATTAAATTTTTGTGTCAACAATGCGGTTATGAATCAGTTCAGTGGCTTGGCAAATGCCCTTTTTGCGGAGCTTGGAATAGTTTCACGGAAGAAAAATTTTCCGTATCGCCTAAAATTTTTTCCAATGTAAGGCAGTTAACAGGATTTTCTTCCGAAGTTTTAAAACTTAATGAAATTTCAGTTAAAGACCTTTCTAGATACCAAACAAATATAATAGAATTTGACAATATGATAGGCGGTGGTGTAGTGCCTGGATCTTTAATATTACTCGGGGGATCGCCCGGTATCGGTAAGTCTACATTAATGTTACATATTTCAAGCTCTTTAAGTGAGCAAGGAACTGTTCTTTACATATCTGGCGAGGAATCTCTTTCTCAAATAAAGTCCAGATCAGAGCGTCTTAAAGTAAAAAAAGAGAACATATTTTTAGCTTCTGAAACAAATCTGCAAAATATTATAGATGCTGTTAACAAAATAGAACCTAAATTTTTAATAGTAGACTCAATACAGACAACATACCATCCCGAGCTTGCGAGCGCTCCTGGAACTGTAGGTCAGGTTAGGGAAACTGCCGCCGAACTTCTTAAAATAGCCAAATCCAAAAATATTACTGTATTTATTTTAGGTCATGTTACAAAAGACGGAGATTTGGCAGGTCCTAGAGTTTTAGAGCATATAGTAGATACCGTCCTATATTTTGAAAATGAACGCCAACATGCTTATAGAATTTTAAGAGCTTATAAAAACAGATTTGGACCTACAAGTGAAATCGGTATTTTTGAAATGAATTCTTCAGGACTAAAAGAAGTTTCTAATCCATCTTTAATTTTTTTAGGAGAACGTACAACTAATGCGGCAGGTAATGTTGTAACCGTCGCTATGGAGGGAACAAGACCTATACTTTTGGAAGTTCAGGCTTTAACCGCAAGAACGTCTTTTGGTATGCCTCGCAGAATGGTTTCTGGATATGACGCAAATCGTATAATAATACTTATAGCCGTTTTGGAAAAAAAGTTAGAATTGCCTCTTGAAATGCAAGATGTTTTTGTAAATATTGTTGGAGGCGTGAAAATTAAAGAAACTTCTGTAGATTTGGCCGCTGCCTGTGCGATAGCTTCGGCAAATTCTAATTTTATCTGTCCTAAAGATATCGTTATTTTTGGAGAGGTCGGACTTTCCGGAGAGGTTCGTTCGGTAGCTTTGGCTGCCGAACGTATTTGTGAAGCCGAAAAATTAGGATTTAAAAAAACTATAATTCCGAAAGGTAATTTAAAAAAATTATCTTATAAAAGCAAAATAGAAATATTTGGAGCAGAAACATTGGAACAAGCAATTAAAATAATAAGAAACTAAATATAAATTCACAATAAAAGAGGCAACTATGTTTCTAAAAATAAAGTGATTTTTGCTACAGTTTATTTTCTATTGTTTTTATCTTCTAACTTTGATACTACAAGCCACAAGTAACAAAACTAAAAAAGAATTGTCGTCATTATGTAAAGGTAGAGACTATGTTTATATCCTGGTCGGCGGATAATAGTTCCAGCGGATTATTCTGATGTTAATAATTGGCTTGCACTTCCTAAACAAGAAGAATTAAAACAGAGTGTTTTAATTCTTCTTGTTAAAGTAGATGTGGTTTTTTTATATATTCTATCGCTTGGAAAGCAAATATAAGAAGTGTCCAATATATGACATAAAAAATAATAAGGAAATCAGAGATGGAGTTAGTTATTATTTAAAATTTTGTGCTTCTGCTTTTGAAACATTAGAAAATATTTTTGCACTATAGACAGATAAATGTTTCTTTTGTGATAAAGTTGAATTTAAGTTAGGGGGGGGTATGTTTACGTTCAAGCTCTTCCAAAACGATATAATATTATATTAAAAATTAAAAATGACAGAAGACCGTTTTTAACAGGACATTAAGTCTAATAGCGGGAATTTTATCAGATTATATGAAATGAAAGTAAATCTAGAGGCTTACAAAAGAATGATAGGACACCTATGCAATAGGCACTGCTCTTTGATGGAAGAATACTTTAAAATTTTAAAGCGTTAAATTAAGAAATTTTAATTACCAAGGTAATATTTTTTTCCACCAAAGTTGATGTTTCGTCTCTAAAATTTTTATTTTTGTATCGCTTTTGATTTTTGCTAAACCAATTATGGAAGGAGTGTAGTTTAAATAGATTTCAAAGTCATCGTTCTTGTAAGTAACTTTTTTAACTATGGCTGGAACTGGATACATATTACCGCCTTCTATCCCTCCTATCAAGTGTGCAATATAATGCGTTAAGTCTCTCTTGTCTATTATTGTTGACAATATTATGTCTCCTTCAATAATTTTTTTTACAGGTTTTCCATTGTTGTCTTTTAATATTTTGACGTCAAGCTCTATAGACCCTAAATCATAATCCAGAGTTGATATAGAATTTTGTTTTAAGTTATAGTCGGGAAGTTTTTTAAATTGAGTTAAATTTAATTCTTCATTTTCAATTTCTATAAACACTTTGGTAGGGTAGAAAAAGTTTTTCATTATGGAAGAAATTTCTTCTGGAGAAATAGCAATAGCTTCTTTTAAAACTTTTTGAATATAAACTTTTAAAGTTTCTTCTGTTTCTTTAGTGTATATTTCCATAGCTCCAGAATTTAAACGAGCTGAAAAAATAGCTTTTTCATATGAAAACCAATCCATACTCGTGGAAATTTCATATATTGCGGGATTGCGAGAAAATGTTATGCTGAAACGCATAATCTCTGATGTTTTCATATTTATAACTATATGCATAAGTCCATATATGTTTTCTTTCAGAAAAATTATTTTTATTTTAAATGTTGTGATAAATTTTAAGGTAAAACCTATCGCTGTAATAGCTTTTTCAAGATTGTTATTTGAAAGAGAAAGCGCAAGTTCTGCTTCAGAACGTTTGCAGCCAGTTTCTTCCATTAAAAGTTGAAAATAGTCTTTTTCTGTCATAAATTTATTTTTATATCCTAAGATTGTAGTTCAAGCTATTTACGAGGGTGTGTCTTTTTATATATCTTCTTCAAACTTTCTATTGTAACGTGAGTGTAGATCTGTGTTGTAGAAAGATTCTTATGTCCGAGCATTTCTTGTACACTTCTTATATCGCAGCCTCTATCCAAAATATGTGTTGCAAATGTATGTCTTAAAGTATGAGGGCTTGCTTTCTTTAAAATGTCTGCCTTAATAAACAATCTATGTACTATTCGCCTTGCCGTCCTTTGGTCCATCCTTATAGAACGATCGTTTAAAAACATCGGTGAGTTTATATCATATGGAAACCCTGTCTCGCGACGTTCTTTTATATAGTTTAGTATTGCTTCAACGCACTTATTTCCTATAGGGATGATTCTCTCTTTGTTGCCTTTTCCGGACACCGTGACAGTATTTGATATAAAATCTACATTTTTTATGTTTAAACTCATTAGTTCTTCTATTCTAAGTCCGCATGAATAAAGAAATTCAATCATAGCCCTGTCGCGAAGTTTTACATTTTCTAAATTCAAAAGTTGCTGCATTTCTGTTTCTGTTAGGAATAAAGGTATTTTTTTATCTTTTTTTATTCCGGACATATTTTGCATAGGACTTCGTTTTATAACTTTGTTTATTATCAAAAATTTATAGAAAGTGCGTAGTGTCGTAAATTTTCTGGAAAGAGTAGCTTTTCTTAATTCTTTATTGCTGATTTCTTCAAAAAACGTGCGTACGTTATATTTGCTAGCATTTGATAAAAGCATTTTTTTATTTTTCAAGAACATAGCAAAATCAAGCACATCTCTTGTATAAGCTCTTAAAGTGTGTTTGGAAAAGTTTCTCTCTCCTTTAAGATATTTTACAAAAGAATCTATTTGCTCTGAATTGTCTTTTTCGATATTTTTTTGAACTTCGTCGCTGCTTCTTCTTTCGAAGCTTTTGGTATCCATTGTAAAGTCCTACATTTTGGAAATGCCGAACAAGTGAGAAATGGTCCTCTTTTACCTATTCTTTTAAGCATTTCAGACCCACATTTTTCGCACTTTATGTCAGTATGCTCAGGAGCAGGTTTTATTACTTTGTTGCCATTTTTATCTATATTATACATGACTTTGCATTCTTCATTTTTACATACAAGGTATCGTTTTCCTCTAAAACCGACCTTTTTAAGCAAAGGACTTGTACATTTGTCGCATTTAATATCTGTTTCCTGTGGACCATCTATTTTTTTGCCATTTTTATCTAGACATATTGTGGTTTTGCATTTTGGGTACCCGGAACAACCCAGAAACTGCCCGTTTCGGGAATTTCTGATAAGCATAGGTTTCTCACAGTTGGGACATATTTCAGAAGATATTCGAGGCTGTATTTTTTGTTTTTGTAGATTTTTCTCAACATCTACAAGGTTCTTATCAAATGGCGTATAAAAGTCTTTTAAAACGTCTTGCCACTTAGTAGCTTTATCTTCAGCTATATTGTCAAGTTTTTCCTCAATATTTGCGGTAAATTCAACGTTTACTATATTTCCAAAGTGATTTTTTAGAACGTCGTTTACAACAATGCCGAGATCAGTGGGAATAAATTTTTTACTGTCAAGACGTACATATAGTCTATCAAGAATAGTTTTAATTGTAGTAGCGTATGTGGACGGTCTTCCTATTCCGTGTTCTTCTAACGCTTTAATTAAACTTGCTTCATTGTAACGCGGAGGCGGTTCTGTAAAATGTTGTTGAGGTATTATCTGCAAAAGATTTAAATTTTCCTGTTCCGCAAGAAGCGGAAGTTTTGTTTCTTTTTCATCATCATCTAAGTTGTAAACTTTCATAAATCCGTCAAATATAAGCGAACTTCCAGAAGCTCTGAACATATAATCTTTTGCTGAAATTTCAGCTATTATAATGCTATATACAGCGTCAGTCATTTGGCTTGCAGTAAATCTTTTCCATATTAAATCGTACAGTTTAAATTCTTCAGGCGTTAGATACTGCTTTATTTTCAATGGAATTCTTTTTGTGGAAGTTGGTCTTATGGCTTCGTGCGCTTCTTGAGCGTTTTTAGATTTTGTTTTGTAAACTCTTGCTATTTCAGAAAGAAATTCTTTTCCGTAAGAAGATTCTATAAATTTTAACGCTTCTACTTGAGCGCTCTTTGCTATGTTTAAAGAATCTGTTCTCATATATGTTATAAGACCTATTTCTGCGCTTCCTTCGATATGAACCCCTTCATAAAGTTTTTGAGCTATTACCATTGTTCTTGAAGGAGAAAAACCCAAACGTCTGGAAGCATCTTGCTGCAAAGTAGATGTTGTGTATGGAGCATACGGAGATCGTCTGCGTTGTTTTGTTTCAACAGACTTTACGATGTATTTAGTTTCTTTTAAGTCAATTAGTATTTTCTCAGCTTCTTCTTTTGTTTTTATAAATAATTTCTCAAACTTTACATCGCCTTTAGCTGCTAACATGGCTTTAAAAGGCAAAGTATCTTTATCTGTTTTTGTAAGTTCCACTTCTATGCTCCAATATTCAACTGGGATGAATCTTTTAACTTCTTCTTCCCTGTTGCATATAAGCATTACCGCTACAGACTGTACTCTACCTGCAGAAAGCCCTATTTTTATTTTTTTCCACAAAAGAGGGGAAAGTTTATAACCTACAAGTCTGTCTAGCAATCTGCGTGCCTGCTGGCTGTTTACAAGACACATATCCAAACTTCTTGGATGTTTTACAGAATCTAATATGGCTTCAGGCGTAATTTCATGAAATGTTATTCTTGAAATTTTTGAATCCGAGAGTTTTAAAGCTTCCTTTAAATGCCAAGCAATGGCTTCTCCCTCGCGGTCAAAATCTGTGGCTAAATAGACTACTTCGGCTTTATCTGCTTCTTTCTTTAAGTCAGATACAATCTTTTTAGCCTTAGGTATATTAGTATATGTCGGCTCAAAACTATTTTCTATATCTATCCCGAGTTTGCTTTTAGGCAAATCTCTTATATGACCATAAGAACTTTTAACTTTAAAGTCCTTTCCCAAAATTTTGGATATAGTTTTTTCTTTTGTAGGAGACTCAACTATAACTAAATATTTAGGCATTATTTTACTCCTTTACTTGCGAGTATTGTGCAAATACTCAAAAACTCTGCTTAGTATGCTCTTATATATATTTGTCCGGGGGTATTTTTTATTAGTCCGGTTATTTCCAGTTTTAAAAGCGCTGCTGACGTTTCAGAAATATCAAGATTTAATTTTTCAGCAATTAAATCTGTCGGCAAGCCGTCGCTATCACTTTCTATTAAATTAAGTATTGCTGTTTCAAGTTTATCCAAATAGCCTAACCCTATTTGTTTTTTTAGTTCATTTTTTGTAAGCCAGCCAAGCTGTTGCGCCATATTTTGCGGACTTAATGCCATACAAGCTCCATTTTCTATAAGATCGTTTGTTCCTTTTGATACATTTGAATATATACTTCCCGGCACGGCAAAAACATCTTTGCCGTAGTCCGCGCAAAATCTTGCCGTTATAATTGCTCCGCTTCCGATCCCAGCCTCGGTAAGCAGAGTAGCTTTTGACAACCCAGCTATGATCCTGTTTCTTCTTGGAAAAGTTCCCTTATCTGGCGATTGTTTTAAATGGAATTCGCTTATAACAGCTCCGTTTTGCGAAATTACCTCCTGAAGTTTCTTATTTTCAGGAGGATAGTTTACAAGAATCCCATTACCAAGTACAGCTATTGTCCGCGATTTGTTTTCTAAGGCTGTTATATGAGCCAGAGTATCAACGCCTCTGGCAAGTCCAGAAACTATAGTAATATCTTTCTTTGCAAAATAAGATGCAAAGTCTGAAGTAACTGTTTTACCATAATTGCTTATCTTTCTGGAGCCGACTATTGATATTGATTCAAAGTCTTTTTCCAAGATAGTGCCTTTTATATATAAAACAAGCGGTTTGTCGGGTAGCTCTCTAAGAGCTTTTGGATAGTTGGTGTCTGTATATAGGACTATAGATATATTATTCTTTTTAGCAAGTTCAAGTTCTTTTTCAGCTTTTTTAGAAACGAAACTGTTAACAATAGCTTCAGAAAGAATCGTACCGATTCCTTCAACGGACATAAGGTCTTTTTTTTCTGCTTTAAGAACAGAATCCGCATCGCCAAATTTTTCAAGCAGTCTAAAAAACCTTACAGAACCTATGTCTCCTGACAAAATGAGTTTAAATGAAGACAGCTCTTTTTCATTCATTGAGATAATTTTAAATAAATCATTTATAAGATGTCAAACTATGCATTATTATTAAACTTAAAAAAGCAAGTTAGAAATATGGTATAATTAATCGTTTTGAAAATATATGCGTGCATGTCGTAAGTAATAGCGTTTTATAGGGTGACAATAATGGAAACCAAAAAATCTTTAGATACTTTAAGGCATTCTGCGGCTCATATAATGGCTGCAGCGGTAACAGAACTTTTCCCTGGAACCAAAGTCGCTATAGGTCCTTCTACAGAGGACGGTTTTTATTATGACTTTGACAGAGCAGAGCCTTTTACCAATGAAGAGTTAGTCAAAATAGAAGAAAAAATGAAAGAAATAGTAAAAGAAAATCATCCTTTTGTTTGTTCTTCAATACTTAAAGTTGAAGCTGTTAAAGACTTTGAGTCAAAAATGGAAAAATACAAAGCTGAAATAGCTTCACAAATTCCAGATAATAATGTGAGCATATACAAATCTGGAAACTTTGCCGATTTGTGTAAAGGTCCTCACGTCAAATCCACAGGGGAACTAAAATATTTTAAACTTCTTTCAGTTGCAGGTGCATATTGGAGAGGAGATTCTTCAAAAGAACAGCTTCAGAGAATTTACGGCACAGCCTTTCTTACAAAAAAAGATTTAGAAGATTATTTAAATAAAGCTGAAGAAGCAACAAAAAGAGACCACAGAAAGCTTGGCAAAGATTTGGATTTATTTAGCGTTAACGACACTATTGGTGGCGGTCTTGTTTTGTGGCATCCCAATGGCTCTGTTTTAAGAAATGTTATTGAAACATACTGGAAGAATTTTCACTTGGAAAACGGTTATTATTTACTGCTCACGCCTCATATAGCTAGCGAAGAGCTTTTTAAAATAAGCGGTCACTTACAAACTTATTCCGAGAATATGTATGCATCAATGGAAATTGAAGGAAAGCCATACCGTGTAAAACCTATGAATTGTCCTATGCATCTTATGGTGTACAAGACAAAACTTCACTCTTATAGAGAGCTTCCCATAAGATACGCTGAACTTGGTACGGTTTATAGATTTGAAAGGTCTGGCGTTTTGCACGGACTTTTAAGAGTAAGAGGCTTTACACAGGACGATGGTCATGTCATTGTTTCTCCCAAGCAGCTTGAAGAGGAAATGCTTAGAGTTTTCAGTATGGCTATAGAGTGTCTTAAAACATTTGGATTTAACGATTATAAAATTTATTTTGCTACAAGACCTAAAAATAAATATGTAGGTGAAATATCAGACTGGGAAAAAGCTCAAGATTCCATAGAAAACGCTTTAAAAAAAACTGGATATGAATATGAGGTTGACGAAGGTGGCGGTGCTTTTTACGGACCTAAAATAGATATAAAGATAAAGGACGCTATAGGAAGACTATGGCAGTGTTCTACGATACAGTTTGATTTCAATTTAACTGAAAGATTTGATATTTCTTATGTGAATTCTTCAGGCAAGAAAGCAAGACCTTACATGATACACAGAGCTTTAATAGGTTCTTTAGAGAGATTTATAGGCGTCCTTTTAGAACATTATGCAGGAGCTTTACCTTTGTGGCTTTCGCCTGTTCAAGTTGCAATAGCAAATATAAATGAAGAGCAGTATGAATATTGTAAAGAGTTGACGCAAACTTTTAAAAAAAACGGCATAAGAGTTATCCTTGACTACAGAAACGAAAAAATTGGACATAAAATAAGAGAAAATTCAATGCAAAAGATTCCTTATATAGCAGTTGTAGGAAATAAGGAAAAGGAAAATAGATCAGTTGCCGTAAGAGCAAGAGGAAATAAAGATTTGGGTGTTATGACAATAGATAACTTTATTGATATGATAAAAGAAAATAACGTTCCAGGAATAAATGAACTGTAGTATTTATTGTTATTATGGCGATGGAATTCATTGACTCAAGGCAGGTGGTTTTAGTGAAACATATAGACGAAGCAAAAATAAACTCCTTACTGGACTTGAATGTTTCAGAACATGAAATAGATTATATTTTAAAAAAGACTCAGCTTTTAAAAAGGCTTACTCTTGAAGACTCTGCCAAGCTTTTGTCTGTTAAAGAAGCATTTTTGTTAAAAAAAATTTACAATGCAGCCACGTATGTTAAAAACAGAATATACGGCAAACGCGTAGTAATTTTTGTTCCGTTATATATAAGCAATCTTTGTTCTAACAGTTGCTTATATTGCGGTTTTGCGTCAAATAATAAACTCACCGTAAGAAAAAAACTTTCTCCTCAAGAAATAAAAGAACAAAGCGAAATACTCCTCAAGAGAGGTCATAAGCGTATTTTAATGGTGGCTGGCGAGATGGCTTCTTCCCAAGAAAATATAAATTATTATGTTGACGCAGTAAAAGCTATTTACGATGCGGAATATAAAGGCAACAAAATAAAAAGAGTAAACATTAACGTGGCACCTATGGGTATTGAGCAATTTAAAAGATTGAAACAATTGGGCATAGGGACTTACCAAATATTTCAAGAGACTTATCATGATGCTACTTACAGAAAACTTCACGTAGCAGGGGCAAAGTCTAACCCCGACAATCGTTTAGATGCTGTTGATAATGCTTTTAAGGCTGGTATTGACGATGTCGGCATAGGTCCTTTGTTAGAGCTTTATGATTATCGTTTTGAAATACTTGCTATGTTAATGCATATAGAATATTTGGAAAAAACTTATGGATTAGGTCCCCATACAATTTCAGTTCCTCGCATTGAGCCTGCTCCGGGATCTTTATATGCTGATAAACCTGAATACCCTATTTCTGATGAAG
The DNA here is from genome assembly GCA_031278405.1 of Endomicrobium sp. Next base: position 10,099 of record JAITKL010000052.1, read on the forward strand.
ATTTTAAAAAATTGGTTGCAGTTTTAAGATTATCAGTTCCTTATACGGGGATAATAATGTCAACAAGAGAAACTGCCCGTCTTAGAGATATTTTGGTCAATTTGGGTGTTTCGCAAATAAGCGCCGAGTCAAAAGTTACTCCCGGTGGATATGAAGAAGATTCTTCCTGTCATAACGATAAACTTGAAAGGCAATTTAGTCTAAATGATCAGCGCACCTTGAACGAAATAATTAAATCTTTGCTTTCTCAAGGTCTAATTCCAAGTTTTTGCACGGCATGTTACCGCAAAAACAGAACAGGCGAACATTTTATGTATTTGGCAAAACCCGGAGCAATAAAACATATGTGCGATATAAATGCTTTAGTAACTTTAAAAGAATATCTTGAAGATTTTGCAACATCTGAAACAAAAGAATTGGGTTACAATCTTATAGAGAAATATAAAAATAAGCTTGATAATGCCAGTATTAAAGTGTTGGACAAGTTTTTTAAGAATATAGACAACGGCATAAGGGATGAGCATATTTAGTTTAAAATGACAAACACGAAAAAACCCATCTTACATAATAAGAAGTTTGTTAAGAATTTATTAAGCTTTGTTAGAATAAAAAGAATATGGTCTAAATATTATTAATGGAAAACTGGCAAGAATACATTTATTAAATTATTTTTTTGTTTTTCAAAAAGTGATTCCTCAAACACTTTTGATAAAGAGCTTTACAAAACGTAGAGCAATGAAAATGGGAAAGAAGCAAAAATAATTCAAGTAAAAATGCAAAAAATGCAATAAGATTAACGATATTTTGAATGAGTACAATGCCTAAAGGGCAACATTTAAAATCATTTAATTATAACAAATACGCACCTGATTGCTTTCTTATTGAAGATTTAACTTACTATGACAAGAATAAAGATTTTATGGACTTTAGAAAATCTGACTTATATTCTTTTTACATGAAAAAGTTATATTGTCGTCATGAAAACAAGGTATTCCCTAATTTTTAAGAATTCTTTTAACCATGAGTTAACTTGAACAACAGAATTGGTAGAACTATCTCAAGTCCATAAAATCTGATAAATAATATCTTAATATTGTTTGACTTTTAGAGCCTGACTTTAGCTGATTTTATCAGATAGATACAAAAAGAGAGATTTTGAGAGTAAAAAAGTTCCAAAAGGAGAACCCAAACGATAATAAAATGGCTCACTATATGTGTAAGTGTTTTAAAAGAAATCTGTAAAAGAATTGAGGAAAAACAATGAGTTTGATTAGATAAATGAAGCCTACATAGAGAGAAAACCGAAATTTTATTGTTTCACAGATAAAGCTAAGTTTTAGTTTAATGATTGGTTTAATTTAACTTTTGGTGTATAATTTTCACCGTAAAAACCTGTAGGCAATGCAGTTGTTTACTTTTGGGAAAGTCACAATAAATATTTTGATGAGAAAGAAAAAATACAAGCTACAATTTCGATTTATCAGCAATGTGAGAAATATGAAGTACGTACTGAGTATATAAGTTGTTATAATCACACGCT
>JAITKL010000057.1 GCA_031278405.1 Endomicrobium sp.
CAAATTATTTTTAGAATTTTGTCTGGAAATATAATTATAATAGGGGTTAGTATTATAAAGGGATCAAATTATAACAGAGCGTCCTTTCTTAAAATGAAAGGACGCTCGTCTTTTCTTCCAAACAGTCCGCAAGCGACTACATGGAAAAACCGCAGAGCGGGAATCGGCAAAAGAAATGCGATCAAATATTTTTTGCCTGTTCAAAATCTGTTCTATGACTTTTTCCATCGCCTCATATATCCTTTGCGATACTATAACAAGCTCTATAAGATGACATACGTAAAAGCGTTAAATGGATTGGCAAAAGCAGTAGCAAAAGAGGTATTTAGATAAAGAAGCAAATCAAAGAATCAAAGAATAAAAGAATACTTAATTTGATATAATACGCAAAGACATCGTAAAAGTTTAAATTATCAAACACCTCTCGGTTATTCATTAAAAGTTTTAAACGCCAAAGAGTCCAAATATGTATTTGAGATTTTATAAGATGTTGACGGTGTATAAAAATTTTATAAAATATTAATATTATAGTATTATTATAGTTTGTTAAGTGTATTGTTTTATGGAGGATAAAAATGCTTGAGTTTAGAAAGGATGATTTATATATTGAAAATGTAAAACTTTCCGATATAGCTAAAGAGTATGGAACAAGTACATACGTATATTCAAAGCAGCAGATAGTAAGCAATTTTGAAAATTATAAAAAAGCTATGGTTTTAAAAGATGGGCTTATTTGTTTTGCTTGTAAGACAAATTCTAGTGGAGCTATTTTGAAGATTCTCGCAGGTCTCGGGGCAGGAGCAGACACTACGTCGGGCGGCGAGATTTACAGATGTTTAAAAGCAGACTTTAATCCGTCAAAGATAGTTTACGCTGGCGTGGGCAAAACTGCTGAAGAAATAGAATACGCTTTAAGAAGTAAGATTTTTATGTTTAATGTTGAGTCTTTTGAAGAGCTTAATGTTATAGATAAAATAGCTGGCAAACTGAAGATAAAAGCAAACATTGCTTTTAGAATAAATCCTTATGTAAATCCAGATACACATTCTTACATAGTAACTGGCAAAAAAGGCACTAAATTTGGCATACCTTATGAAGATGCTGTAAAAGCATATTTAACTGCAAAAAAGAAGAAAAATATAAGCGTTGTTGGCATACATTTCCATATAGGCTCGCAAATTCTTGAGGTTGAGCCATTTATTGTTGCTGCTAAAAAAATAAAGAAGATAGTTGACGAAGTTGAAATGAATGGAATGTGGATTTCGTATATAGACTGCGGCGGCGGTCTTGGTATTAAGTATGAAAAAGGTGACAAAGTTCTTTCTCCAAAACGTCTTATGTCTAAAATTTTTTCTGTTTTTGATAAAGATAAAAAGTTTATATTTGAGCCAGGTCGTTCAATAATCGGTGATGCAGGGCATCTCTTGGCAAAAGTTTTGTATAGAAAAATGTCAGGAGGAAAAAGTTTTCTTATAACCGACGCAGGAATGAACGATTTGATAAGACCCACTTTATACGATGCTTATCATGAAATAGTTCCTGTCAAAAAAACTAGCGCTAAAAAAGTTAAAAGTGACGTAGTTGGACCTATATGCGAAAGCGGAGACTTTATGGGTAAAGATAGAATGCTTCCAATAGTTGAAGAAGGTGAATGTTTGTTAGTGACTTGTGCAGGTGCTTACGGTGCCGCTATGTCTTCGGAATATAATTCTAGACCTTCGATTGCCGAAGTATTAGTTGACGGCAAACAGACAAAGCTGATAAGGAAAAGAGCAAGTTATAAAGATTTGATGTTCAATGAAATTTTATAATGAGAGATATAATGGAAATAAAATTTTCAAAACTCACAGCTGCAGGCAATGATTTTGTATTGATAGATAATAGAGAAAATATAATTTCTGAAAATGATTATCAAAATCTTGCAAAAAAGTTGTGCGATAGAAAATATTCAATAGGCGGTGACGGACTGATTTTGTTGGAAAAAAGTTCTTGCAAAGATTTTAAAATGAAGTATTTCAATTCTGACGGTTCCCATGCTTCAATGTGTGGAAATGGTGGAAGATCGGTCGCTAAGTTTGCTTATGATTTAGGCGTGGCAGATTCACAAATGGTTTTTGAGACTGACGCGGGAGTTATAAATGCAGAGATTTTGTCAGGCGACAGAGTTAAGCTTAATTTGTACGAGCCTAAAGATTTGAAAAGAAATATAAAAGTTGAGCTAAGCGATAGAGAATTTGATGTTGATTTCATCAATACGGGTGTTCCCCATGCGATAATATTTGTTGATGATATTAAGAAGATTGATGTTTTTAAATATGGAAGCGGAATAAGGCATCATAAAGCGTTTGCTCCCTCTGGTACAAACGCGAATTTTGTGCAAGTTGCAAAAGACAATACTCTTTTTGTGCGCACCTATGAGAGGGGCGTCGAGGGCGAAACTTTGGCCTGCGGAACTGGTATAATTGCTTCGGGAGTTATTTCATTACTAAAAGGATTTGCAAAGTCTCCAGTAAATGTTATTGCAAAAGGTGGGGACAAATTGTTGGTTTCTATGACAATTGACAACGATAAAATAAGCGATGTAGTTCTTGAAGGTCCAGCTGTTATTTCTTTTAAAGGGATAGTAAAAGTTTAACTTAAATGCAGTTGATGTGGAGGGGGAAGGATTTATGTTTTCTGGAGTTTATACAGCACTAATAACGCCTTTCAAAAAAGGAAAAGTTGATTTTGACGCTTTAGGTAAGCTGATTCAGAACCAATATAAAGCTGGAATAAATGGTATTGTTCCCTGTGGGACGACAGGCGAATCTCCTACTTTGTCGCGTGAAGAGCACGAGCAGATTCTAGAGTTTTGTGTTAAGCAGGC
>JAITKL010000021.1 GCA_031278405.1 Endomicrobium sp.
TCATGGTAAAGAGAAAAACATAAAGGACGAACGTAAACATCTTGAAGGCATTGCTAAAGTTGGACGATGAGTGGATGTGAGAGTAAGAATGCATCATGAAGATAGAGAGTCAAGCTCAGCAAAGTTATTGAAATGACAGCATACTCTATACTCTCAATCAATAGGAGGACAATACAATTAAAACAAATAGCTCATGGTAATTTTGCAAAAGCTGTGCTGGAATACTCTTAAGATACATGCTAAGAATATTCAAGTCTACGGTATTGATAATTTCGAATTCTATAAATTTTTATTCCTTAACGATATAAAACGGATATATAATATAAATCACTGTTGCAGGTGTTAGTATCTCTAGTTGAGGAAGAAACATATACTAATAGTGTGATTAATTTAGAAAGAAGCAGAGTTAATATACAATATTCTAAGATTATATTCCTTTTTAAACCAAGGAGATAAATTCTACTTGATAGTAAGCTCAGGAATGGGTAGGTATAAGCAACAAACCTATAATGATACAGTAGATGATATAAAAGGATTGTACGGCATGACTGTTTTGTATGATTACAGTTTTAATCTTAGTACGACAGATACATCGTTAATTTTAGAAGCGGGAGACGCAAAATTTGACCTTAATCCTCAATGCCAAATCATATTGTAAAGGTCATTTTTTGATAAACAGGATAAAATATGAAGAGAAACGATGTAAGGAATGTCGCAATTATAGCCCACGTTGATCATGGTAAAACTACCATAGTAGATTCTTTGTTAAAGTTTTCAGGTCAGTTTACTGTCAAAAACAACGAAGCTCAAGACATGGTTTTGGATTCTAATCCACTTGAAAGGGAAAGAGGGATTACAATTCTTGCAAAATGTACTTCGGTAAATTACCTAGGAAACACTATAAATATAGTAGATACTCCGGGACATGCAGACTTTGGTAGCGAAGTTGAAAGAGTGTTAAATATGGTAGAAGGCACTATACTTATGGTTGATGCTGTTGAAGGTCCTATGCCACAAACAATATTTGTCTTAAGAAAGGCTTTAGCATTGGGATTAAAACCCATAGTAGTTATAAACAAAATGGACAGACCAGACGCAACTCCGAATACGGTGGTGGATAGCGTTTTTGACTTGTTTATAAAACTTGGTGCAACTGATGAACAGCTTGATTTTCCTATACTTTATGCTTCAGGACGCAAAGGTTGGGCAAGTACGGATATGAACGTAAAAGGCAAAGATATAGAGCCTATGTTGGTGACGATTATGTCACATGTTTCGCCACCTGAAGCCGATGAGAACAAACCATTGCAAATGCAGATAACAATGCTTGACTATAACAACTTTTTAGGAAGCGTCGGTATAGGAAGAATTTTAAACGGTTCTGTCAAAAAAGGTCAGACTATAGCTCTTGTAAACGAGCAAAATATTGATTCTCCAAAAATAACAAAAGCTGTTCGTATAGATAAATTCTATGGACTTGGCAAGCAAGAAGTTGAAGAAGCAAAAGTAGGGGATATAGTTTCTATAGCAGGGCTTGAAGGGGTTGAAGTTGGCGATACTGTATGTAATAGGGATAATATATTGCCGTTGCCTCGCCTTTCCATAGATGAACCGACAGTTTCAATGAACTTTCTTGTAAATGATTCACCTTTTGCAGGGCGTGAGGGAGAGTTTTTAACTAGTCGGCATATAAAAGCAAGACTTGAAAAAGAAGCTCAGACAAATGTGGGATTGAAAATAGAAGTGCTTGAAGGTGAAGGTAAGTTTAAAGTTTCTGGAAGGGGTGAGTTGCATTTAACTGTTTTGATTGAAACCATGCGTCGTGAAGGTTTTGAACTTTCCGTTTCTTCGCCGGAAGTTATTTATAAAGAAATAGGTGGTAAGCTCTACGAACCTATGGAATTTCTTACTTTAGATATAGAAAGCCAATATCAAGGTGCTGTTTTTGAGCTTGTAGGAAAACGTTCTGCAAAGCTTAAAAATATAATAAGTGTAGGCGAAAATAGAATACGTCTTGAATATGTAATTTCTTCAAGAGCTTTGATAGGTTTTAAAAATGATTTTTTAACAAATACTAGAGGTCAAGGTATAATGCATCACAGTTTTTACGACTATATGCCTAAAGTTAATGTCGCGGATTTAAGAACAAACGGTGTGTTTATAGCTAAAGAACAAGGTAAGACTACAGCTTACGCATTAGACAATCTTCAAATAAGCGGTCAGCTTTTTGTAGGACCTGGGGTTGAAGTTTACGAGGGTATGATAGTAGGACAGAACTCAAGAGAAAATGATTTAGTTGTAAACCCATGCAAACTCAAAAAGCTAAGCAATATGAGAAGTAAAAGTGACGATGATGCTCCTATGCTTACGCCTCCAAGGATTATGAATCTTGAACAAGCGATAGAATATATTGCCCCTGATGAGCTTGTGGAGGTAACTTCAGCTTCTCTGCGTTTAAGAAAGAAAATTTTAAATCATTTGTTAAGAAAACGCTCTTCATAGAACGAAGCCGAAAATAGATAGCATTTTTATTATAATCCATAGGAGACTATATCCGATAATTTATTGCTTTGCGTGTGTGGTCTTGGAGTCTTTCTAAAAATGATATCTAAGTTAGTTAAAAAATCAAAGTCCTGCAAAACTCCAAGCAAGGTTTTGATTTTTTAGATAAATTTTTAGAACTGACCTACAAAACTGATGATTATGATATGTAAATCCAAATCCTTTGACGAAATAATCACCTCCTTCTGCAATTTTTTCAAATGCTATCTTGTCAGAAGAGAGAGTTTATCCAATCGTACATAATATTCCTCGCATAACTATCATGCTCGTTTGCCAAATGCAGTAAAATTAGCTTAAGAAAGAGTATTTTTTATGTAAGTAAATTTAAGATTGTCGTATGAGAGATTTTTTAGAAGAAAAAATTTGGAGAAATATAATTAAAATAGATTTTAAGTTATGATTTTATAGACAAAAGAATTTTGTCTTTGGGGTTTATAGTTTATAAGAAGTTAAAGACATTTGAATAATTGCGTTTTCTGGGGAATCTAAACGATATACTCAGATAAGAAAATGTCAATATGGTATTTGGCTTTCAGTTTATAAATATTATAATATTTTAGGCGGTAAATAAACGTAGTCCTTTCTGAAAATCTATTTGAAAATTCAATTTGAATTAGGTGGCAAATGATAAATATTTCTGCTTACGTTCTAACAAAAAACGAAGAAAAACATATAAGAGAGTGTATAGAAAGCATTAAATGGGCTGACGAAATTGTAATTGTTGACGATTTCAGTACAGATTCTACTGTTGAAATATCAAAGAGTATGGGCTGCAAAGTGGTTCAGAACAAATTTGAACATTTCGGCAAGCAGAGAAACTTTGCTTTAACACAATGTTCTAATGACTGGGTTATATGTCTTGATGCTGATGAGAGGATTACCCCTGGATTAAAAGAAGAAATAGAAGAAGAGCTTAAAAATACCCCAAGAACTGATGCTTTTATAGCTTCAAGAAAGAGTAAGTTTATAAACAGATGGATACTACATTCAGGTTGGTATCCAGATTACGGGCACCCTGTTTTATTCAACAAGAATAAAATGAAATATAAAGACCAGTTGGTTCACGAAGACATTGAATACAACGGCAAAAAAGTTTATTTTAAAGGAGATATTCTTCATTACCCGTACGACACTATAAAACAATTTATTAAAAAGTCTGATTTTTATACTGATTTGCGTTCAAAAGAAATGTTTGAATGTGGGAGAAAATTTAAAGTTTTAAATCTCTTTGTAAATCCAAGCGTTATATTTTTTAAAATGTATATAATAAAGAAGGGATTTCTTGACGGTCTAACAGGACTTATACTCGCATTATTATACTCGTTTTTCTATACATTGATGAAGTATATAAAGCTTTGGGAACTTGAAAATAAATGTTCAAATTTTTAAAAGTTGCTTTATATCCAATTTCTTTAATTTATGCCGTTTTATTAAAAGCTGACAGGAAATTTACTACTGCGAAAAAACTGCCTAAACCTGTAATAAGTGTAGGAAATATAACTTATGGTGGTACTGGTAAAACTCCAATAGTTATAGAACTGTTGGAGTTTCTTGTGACAAATAAATTCAAATCTGTAGTCTTAACGCGAGGTTATTTAAGAAAAAGTAAAACCCCAATGCTTTTGAAAAACGGTGCGTTAGATGTTTGCGCTATAGCAAGTGGCGATGAGCCTCTTTTGATAGCAAGAAGCGTGCCTAATACAATCGTTATTGTTGGCGTTGACAGATATAACAATGCTTTAATGTTTGGCTCTGAAGTAAATCCAGATGTTTATGTTTTAGATGATGGATTTCAACATTGGAAAATAAAAAGAGATTTAGATATAGTTTGCGTCAATGCACCTGCGCCTTTTGGCAACGGCATGCTTGTTCCTTCTGGAATCTTGAGAGAAAACCCTAAATCGCTAAAGATGGCTGATGTTATAGTTGTTACTAATTGCGACATGGTTTCAAAAGATAATCTTAATAAACTTGAAAAAAAAATATTTGAGTTGTCAGGAAAGGAAGCGGTTTTAGTATTTTACGGCGATTTTAAATATAAAAAAATTGATTTAAAGACAGACTATAATGTTGAACTTTTGAAGAAATCTAAAGTTTATTCTTTAAGCGCAATAGGTTTTGCTCAAGGCTTTAAAAATTCTATAGAGAAATCCGGCATAATTTTAAAAGATAGTATAATTTTAAGAGATCACAGCCGATACGACAACTATGAATTAAATAAGCTGATTTCCCAAAAGGAAACAGACGCTTGCTTTGTTGTAACTGCTAAAGATGCGATTAAATTACAAAATGTTGATGCTAAAACGAAAGAAAAAATTTCTGTTCTTATGGTTAAACCGCAGTTTATAAAGGGAAAAGAAAAATGGGAGCAGGCAATATTAAAGTGCCTGCGGTCTTTTTAGATCGCGATGGTACTGTTATTTTTGACAAAAATTATTTAAGTTCGCCTGATCAAGTAAAACTTTATTCTTATGCAGCAGATAGTATAAATATATTGCGTGCAACAGGTTTTAAGGTGGTTATAGTTACAAATCAGTCTGGCGTTGCAAGAGGAATGTTTACCGAGCAGGATTTGCAAAAAATCCACGAAAGACTTGTATTTTTGCTTAAAAAAGCCGGAGCTAAAATAGACGCTATTTATTATTGTCCTCATACTGATGAAGATTCTTGTAATTGTAGGAAACCAAAGCCGGGAATGGTTTTGCAAGGTGCTAAAGATTTTAATATAGACCTTGAAAAATCTTATACAGTTGGTGACGGCATAAGAGATTATTTGCTTGGATGCAATACTGGGGGTAAGGGTATTTTGGTTCTTACGGGACATGGTAAAAAACAACAGACAAAAATAGTGCGAGAAAAAATTAAACCCATGGCTGTGTGTAAAACTTTAAAAGATGCGGTTAGTGTAATAATTAAAGATGCAAAAAACTAGATTAACTATTATTCTGATAATAGTGACATTTATGTTATTTCCAGTGTTTTTTGTTTTGCATAAAAATTGAACAAGTATATGAATTACGAATCTCTGGAGAGGTTAAATAGAGAGTAACAACAATCAAGTCATACTCAAGATATTTTGACTGCGCGGTTTACAAGTATAATGAAGTTTAGTTTTAAAACAGGGCGATATTTATTTTTAAAAGTTCATTTTGGATAGACGTCATAATTTGTTGACAATTTTTTAAGCGATAAAATGTTAATTGGGTTTCTGGTGACAAGAGATGGCTACCATATTATTTTAAACTAGATAGTCAGATATGATTTTAATTGCAGAATTAGAATCTGCATCTGCTTCGTGTGAGGTATTGAGTGTAGAAAACTTCATTTGTTTAAATAGAAATCTATATCAAAATATACTGTGTAGAATTCGTGTGTGAATACATGCCCTTTTACAGTTATATCAAACAGCTCTATATTCGTAAATTTATTCGTCTCTTTCAAATCCAATATTTTAAGTCAGATAATTTTGTCGTCTTATGTTTATCTTCATATATAATACGGCGATCTAAATCATGCCATTGCAAAATTTCGTCAATATTATATTAAATGAGAATGAGATAATTTTTCTTGAGCAGAATCGGAAAACTTTTTAATCATATTTTTATTATATTGATAAAATTGACTTTCTTCCCATTTTCCTTTATTGAAACCTAAA
>JAITKL010000073.1 GCA_031278405.1 Endomicrobium sp.
TTTCTTCTGTAGTTTTCGCAATCTAAATTTACTTTTAGTTTGGAATTAAGCTCTTCGTTTACAATTATCTGAGTTAAGTACTCCAAATAGTCCAAAGTCCGCCTGTTTTTCCTATAATAACAAAAGGACAGTCGTTTGTAGAAACGTTTATATTTATAATCATCTCCAAAAAAACGTTTCAATACTTGAAAATTTGACATTTATTTTATTTAAAAGCCGGACAGAAAAAACTCTGATTACATTTTGACTTTTTAACAGATATAAAAACAATTGCCAGTCTTGCCCCATAAGACTAAAAATCAGGTTAAACCTTTGTTAACAATTCTTTATTAACACATCTTCTTTGTTGCAACCAAAGTTTGACTAGTCCAGCGTCTATAGCATCTTTAACATTTTTTACCTTTAACTCAAATCCAACATTTATTTACTCCTATAATTCATTAAAATAAAATCAGACCAACGCCTAAGAATGTTTAATCTTAATTTCATCTTCTTTTATTATGAAATACTGTTCTATCATTGAAATTATGCTGTTAGTAATCCAATATATAACAAGCCCTGAAGGAAAAGACCAAAACATAAACGTAAATATAATAGGCATTAAATACATCATTCTCTTCTGCATAGGATCTGAAGCTACCATGGTCATTCTCTGCTGAAAAAACATTCCTACACCCATAAGCAATGGAAGAAGATTAATGCTAAAATCTCCCAAGCGCATAAACTGATCCGAAGCTGACAAGTCTTTAACCCACAAAATCCAGCTTTCATTTCTAAGCTCATAAGCATTTCTTAGCATTGTAAAGAATGCCCAAAAAATAGGAAGCTGTAAAAGCATAGGCAAACAGCCGCCTAAAGGATTAACTTTTTTTGTTCTATAAATGTTCAACATTTCTGCTTGAAGTCTTTGAGGTTCATTTTTATACTTTGTCTGAATATCTTTTATAAAAGGCTGTACGCGTTTCATTGCAACCGCAGATTTTAAACTCTTTAACGTCAAGGGAAGAACTAAAATCTGTATAATAACAGTTATCATAATTATAGCCCAGCCATAATTATGCGTAATTTTACAGAAGAACATTAAAACAGCAAAAACTATCTTTCCTAAAAATCCAAAAACACCAAAATCAACAGTTTTTTCAAGACCTAAATTATAACTCTTCAAATATGTATATCCCTTAGGACCCAAATAGAAGTTAATAGAGTATTCTTTTCTATTTACGTTTTGAGGGACAGTCGCAGTCATTGTTACAGAATAAGGATGCTTTTTATCAAGCCTTGAAGGAATAATCTTGTCAAAGTCTGACGATTTTTCAGGGATAAAGGCGGCAAGGAAATATCTATTGTCTATAGCCATCCATTTATAAGAAGAAGCGAGTTCAGAATCGGTTTTAAGTTTTTTTAGTTTATATGGCTTGTCTGCTGTGCATGCCAGAGATCTGGATAAAGAAACGTTTTCCTTCATTTCCTTAGCATCAGTTCCAAGACCGGGACCCCACTTAATATCTATTTCAGGAACTGAAACTGAAGAGTTTCTATCAATAAAAATATTTAAATTGTGCATATATGAGTCAGATAAATTGTATACTTTGGTAATTTTCCAACCTTCTTTAGACACATACTCAAAAACTATTTTATTATCTGATTTAGAAACAATTTTATAAACCGATCCCGGAAAATTTCCCATAACAGAAAACGAACCAGGAAAAACTAAATCCACCCACTTGCCATTTTTTTCTTTAATAGCCCAATTAAGCACAGCGGCTCCTCTATTTGTCAAAACCGCCTTATATTTTTCTGTTTCAATATTTATCTTTTCTTCGTCTTCGTCAACAAATTGCGAGACCTCGTCTTGAATTTGATTGTTTCTAACAGCTGATGAACTTGGATATTCGCTATTTCCTGTCTGAACTTGAGTTGAAGTTTGATTTACTTGTGCAGATTGTGGAGTAAGGAAAAAGTACCAGATAAAAATTACTGCTGATGATAAAACTACAAACAAAATAGAATTCTTTTGCATTATGAGACTTCCTTTACATTATTTTTTTCTTCTTAATTAGAGGAACAGGGTCTAATCCACCATTGCAAAAAGGATTGCATCGTATAATTCTTTTAAAAGCTAGAAAAAAACCCTTTAAAAAACCGTACATTTCTATAGCCTGATAAGCATATGTAGAACAGGTTGGATAGAAACGACACCTGGCAGGCAGAATTTTTGAAACAAACTTATAATATTTGATAAGAAAAAAAGCAAAAAACCTCATAACGCTACTCCGAAAGTACATAAAGATTGGCATCTTTTAATAAAACCAAAATAATATCTTCAAGTTTTTTGTAATCAAGCAATACCGTTTCTGTCTTTAAAATAAAAATCAAATCCAAACTCGGTTCCAGCAAATGTTTATTAGTCCTAAAAATTTCTCTCACCCTTCTTTTAATTCTATTCCTTATAACTGCCGTGCCTACTCTCTTTGGAGTTATAAGTCCTAGTCGTCTTACATCTTGTCCATCTTTCCTTATGTAAGCTAAAATTCTTATTGCTTTATTTTCAAGTCTTAAGCCATTTTTAAATACTTTATTGAAATCTCTTTGGATGTGAAGGCGCTCAAAATACGAAAAAGAAAACTTCCTCTTAACTGATTTATCATTGGATAAACCTGTTGAAAAAGTTTCCTTTTGTTTAATCTGCATAAAGACCTACGCACAAATCGTTTTGCGCCCTTTTCTTCTGCGCGCACTCAAAACTTTTCTCCCTCCGGGGGTAGACATTCTTGCCATAAAGCCTATTTTTTTCTTTCTTTTGTCTTTGTTTGGTTGATATGTTCTTTTCATTTTAATCCCCTTTCTGCTATTTCCACTCTCATATTATTTATTATATCTAAAACCCTTTATGATGTCAAAGACAGAAAAGGGCTTCGGCAAAAACCTAAGCCCTTAATTTAAAAGATAACACATCAAAAATTTATTTTCTTTTACCCTTCTTTACAGATTTATTAACGGTTTTTTTAGCCTTTTTTTTACCGCCTCTGCTCATAGCTGATCTTGAGATATCGCCCTGCTTGTCAATAAAGTAAAAGTAGCCTTTTTCTTTATTAAGCTCTAATTTCTCTACTTTTGTTACTTTTG
>JAITKL010000034.1 GCA_031278405.1 Endomicrobium sp.
AACATTAAAAACGCTACTATGTACATAATGCGTCATACTTTTGCAAGCCATTTAGCAATGAGAGGAGAATCTCTGAAAGCTATACAAGAATTACTAGGACACGCAGATATTAAAACTACGATGATTTATGCAAACGTAAGTCCTGCTTACTTAAACAATGCTGTTGCAAAACTACAATATTGATATAAAAAACGTACGAATTTTAATCTGTACGACCAAAAAACGACCAAATCATATATAAAATATGCTGAGGGACAGAATCGAACTGTCGACACCAGGTTTTTCAGACCTGTGCTCTACCAACTGAGCTACCTCAGCATACCCCCAAAAGCTATTAGGACTTTCAAAAGCCTTTTATCAGGGGTCTCAACAACTTTACTTATTTTATCTTTTCCATCTTCGTAGACCTTTCTTATTCTTTTTCGGTTAAATCTTCGACTAAATCTTTAATCTTATCGGCGACATGTTCACTAAATTTCTTTATGTCTCGCCTTGTCTCTTTACCAGACTTAGGAGCATACAATACTCCAAGCATTGCTCCTATTAGTCCGCCCAAAATAAAAGTTAATAAAGTATCTTTATTATTATCGCTCATCCCTCTTCCCCTCTATCTGCTTTTTTTCTTTTATTAACGCTTGACAAAGCGTAAAAGATAAGAGAAACTACTGAAACAGCTGGAGATGATATTTTTTTGGTTAACGAGATAAATTTGCTTGACACTCTGCTGACAACATCTAGTTCAGAGTTAAGTTTATGTAAAGCCTTTTCAAACTCTCTAGCCACTTTTCTAACCTTAAAAAGAGCAATTATCAAAAAAACTGCGCCAACCGTCACAGAAACGGCTATTAAAGTTAACGCAATAACTATCACTAATTCGCATGATTTCATGGAGAAGATTGTAACATAAACCTCACTTTATGTCAATTTTTCTTACTTCTTTTTTTTCTTTCTCAATGATGTAGTGCCTAATTTCATATTTTTTAATTCAAGCATTTTATCCCTTAGGGCTGCGGCTGTCTCAAAATCTAGATTTTCAGCCGCATCTTTCATTTGCACTTCCAATTCTTTGATTATACTATCAATATTTTTAGGTGTAACGGCATAATCGTATCTTTCTTTTTTAACAATTTGCGATATAGACTTCTGTCTTGATAATTTTTGAAATTCGTCAAGCTCGTGAATAGCTTTTATTATTGTCTTTGGCTGAATACCATTTTTTTCATTGTATTCAATCTGTTTTTTTCTACGACGTTCCATCTCATTTAAAGCTTTTTGCATTGAACCTGTCATGTTATCTGCATAAAAAATAACACGACCGTCTATATTTCTTGCAGCTCTGCCGCAAATCTGTATAAGAGTAGGCTCAGAGCGCAAAAAACCTTCTTTGTCGGCATCTAAAATAGCTACCAATGACACTTCGGGTAAATCTAAACCTTCTCTCAAAAGATTTATTCCCACCAACACATCAAATTTGCCCAACCGAAGGTTCTTGATGATCTCTATTCTCTCCAACGTTTCTATTTCTGAATGCAAATATTCAACTTTAAAACCTTTTTCTTTAAGGTAAAAGGCTAAATCCTCAGCAGTTTTTTTTGTAAGAGTAGTAATCAAAGTTCTTTGTTCTTTATCAACTGTTTTTTTGATTTCAATCATTAAATCTTGTATTTGTCCCTTAATAGGACGAATGACAACTTTAGGATCCACAAGACCTGTGGGACGGATAATCAAATCAATTATATTCTTTTTACTTCTTTTAAGCTCGTAAGCTCCAGGCGTCGCAGATACCATCATGATCTTTTTTATAAGCCCCTCAAACTCATTGAATCTTAACGGTCTATTATCCAGCGCGGATGGAAGTCTAAAACCAAAATCTATAAGAGTCTGTTTTCTATTTCTATCACCTTCGTACATCCCCCTAATCTGTGGTAGAGATATATGCGACTCATCGGCTATTATTAAAAAATCGTTATTATCTTGTAAAAAATAATCTATAAGAGTAGTTGGTCTTGCTCCATCAGGATTTCCAGACAAATGTCTTGAATAATTTTCAATGCCATTACAAGAACCTGTTTCCCTCAATATTTCCATATCATACTTTGTTCTCTGCTCAAGTCTTTGCGCCTCTAAGAACCTATTCTGAGACTTTAGAACCTTAAGACGCCCATCCAATTCAATCTGTATATTTTTTAAGGCTCTTTCAATCTTTTTTCCATCTGTAACAAATAACTTTGCAGGATATATGTAAGCCTTATTTTTTTTGTTTATTATCTCGCATGTAAGAGGATTAAACTCTTTTATGCTTTCTATTTCGTCTCCATAAAATTCAATCCTTATAGCAGTCTCAAGATAAGCTGGGAAAATTTCAACTGTATCTCCTTTAACTCTAAAACGACCCCTTATAAATTCAACCTCATTTCTTTCATAATAGCTTGCCACAAGCTCGGATAACAGTATCTTCATTGATTTCTCTTCACCTGAGATAATTTCAATACACCTATTTTGATAATCTTTAGGTGAGCCAAGATTATATATGCATGAAACAGATGCCACTACAATAACGTCTTTTCTTTCCAGTAGAGACGTTGTGGCTTTAAGTCTAAGCTTGTCTATGTGATCGTTTATAGAAGCGTCTTTTTCTATATACGTATCGCTTGATGGAATATATGCTTCAGGTTGATAGTAATCATAATAAGATATGAAATATTCAATTGCATTATTTGGAAAAAAAGATTTAAACTCAGCATAAGTTTGAGCCGCTAAAATTTTATTCGGGGAGATTATAATAGTAGGCTTTTGAAGTTTTTCTATTACGTTTGCCATAACAAAAGTTTTACCTGAACCAGTAACACCAAGCAAAACCTGCGAGTCTTTACCTTTAAGATAATTATGATAAAGTTCGTCAATTGCATGAGGCTGATCGCCTGATGGCTTGAAGTTTGATACTAATTTAAATTTCTCCATTTTTTTGTTTTGTCTGCCGCAATTCTGTATTGTGCGCATCCACTCATTTATTTTTTTGTGTAAACTCCACAATCACGCACCTTGCAGAATTAGCAAAATATCGCACAATTAACTTACTAGCCTAATTTATTTTTTGTACTTTTTATCATAGAAAAAAAACAGAATGAGTAGTCTTCTGCATACATTTCTGCAACCGAAACAACTATTGATGGAATTTCTTTCATAGCTTCTTGTCTTGCAGCTCCTATCGCCCCTGAATATATTACCGTCTTGCCCTGTAAGTTTGAACATGTGTTAATACCAGAAACAGCTAAATCTATTTTATTTTAAAAGAAAGTATGATTCATATTTACACAGTCAGCAGGAGTACTGCTTTTGATATTTTGATATATAGAATTTTTTTTCTATTTTTTCCACTTTTTTTATTTGGCGAAATATATGCCGTGACCTGTTCCAGACATTTGATTTTTTTTGGAACAATAACACATAAACTTTAGTTATTTTAGAAAGCTCTCTTATAAGCAGTCGTAATCCTGAACATTTCATTCCGTCGTCATTTGAAATCAGGATTTTATACATATTTTATACATTTAGTTATTTCCTCATATATTATTTCTTGTGGCAATTTAACAATATCTTTTTCTGCAGCTTCTTTTGCGTTTATCTTAAGAATTTCAACAACTTCCAATAGACTTTTTTCTGTAAAATCCTTTTCTTCAATTATTTTTACTTTTCCTTTTTCTTCAATTACTTTAGCATTCCAATATTGATGATTGTCTGTCGCATACGGATATGGAATTAAAACGGCAAGCTTTCCTAAAGCCTTAAGCTCAAAAACAGTTCCCGCACCTGCACGCGATATAACCATATCGCACACGGCATAAGCGTATGCTATATTATTGTGCATATAGTTAAATATTCTGTAATTCGCACGCGCTCCGACAATATTTTGTATCCTTGTAAAATCTTTAGTTCCAGTTATATGAATTACTTGTATTTCATTGCTTGAAACAAAACGTAAAAGAGCTTTACACGTAACTTCGTTCAATTTTACTGCTCCCAAAGTGCCTCCAAAAACTAAAACTGTAAAAATATTGTCATTTAAACTAAGCATTTTTAAAGCATTGTTCTTTGATACGCTAAGAATATCTCTCCGAACAGGATAACCAGAAACAACAAGATTTTTATTTTTAAAATATTTTGTAGAAAAACTAAAACTTACAAAAGTCTCGTCTACTATTTTATTTAGAAGTATATTAGCTTTTCCCGGAATTGTATTCTGCTCGTGTATAAAAGTTTTCTTTCCTAAAGTTTTAGCAGCAAATAATACAGGAACAGCAAGATAACCACCTGTTCCGATAACAGCTGCGGGGTTTATATAAAGAATCTGTTTTAAAGCTTTTAAAAAGGAAATTTTTAATTTAGCTAAAAATACTACGAATGAAAATGAAAATTTTCTTGGCATTCCAACCATATTAAAAGCCACATATTGGAAACCACTATTGTTTAAAATTTCAAGAGATGCAGAATTATTATTTATAAAAAAAATAGGATTACAACCTTTTTTCTGAAACTCTTTAGCCAAAGCTATGCCCGGGTATATATGTCCGCCTGTACCGCTTGTTGCAATAATAATATTTTCCTTTTTATCTTTTTTCATTATATTTTATCTTTATACTGTACTCTGATAAATTTATCAATATTCCAGCTGCCGCCATACTTATAGCAAGAGATGTTCCTCCAAAAGATATAAAAGGAAGAGGAAATCCCTTTGGCGGAAATATCCCAGTGGCAACGGATACATTTATAACTGCTTGAAAAACAATAACAAACGTTATACCTAAACATAAATATTCAGAAAAAACATCAGGCATACATTTACTCATCTTTATCCCTTTAAAAAATAGATAGATAAAAAAAGCAATAACAGCACAGACTCCTAAAAACCCCAACTCCTCCCCAATAATAGAAAAAATAAAATCGGTGTGGGCTTCTGGTAAATACATAAGTTTCATCTCACTTTTACCTAGTCCTCTGCCAAAAAATCCACCAGCACCTAAAGCATTTAAAGACTGTTTTACTTGATATGAAGTAGCGTCAATATTTATAAAAGACGCTAAATAATCGTGAAATCTTGCAAGCCTATACGGTCTCCTTATTATTTCTTCAACAACTAACAATGTGACAATCATACCGCTACCGAAGACAACCTTCATTGACAATCCTGCGCAAAAAAGCATAGCAAAACATACTGTAGCTATCAGAATAGGCGTTCCTAAGTCAGGCTCTAACGCGATAGGAAATAACATAAAAAGAATTATGGCTGACGGAGCTATCAGTCCTTTTAATTTTTCAATCATGTTTTTTTTTCTTGATATAAAGTCAGCAATTATTATAACTATTGCTATTTTTGAAAATTCAGAGGGTTGAATAGTGAAGAAACCAAAATTTAGCCATCGTTTTGCTCCAAGTCTTGATACTCCAAAAAATAACACAGCTACGACAAAAATCCAAGAAATAATATAAATTACTCTTGCATGTTTTTTATAAAATTTATAATTGATTATAAAAGCTGTTATAAACATTGCGCCAAAACCTATTAAAAGCCACAATATTTGCTTTAAAAAAAATTTGTATGGACTAGACCATCTAAGATATGCGCTAATAAAGCTAGAAGAAAAAACCATGACTGTTCCAAAAATGACGCACAAACATATCAAGACTATAAGCGTATTGTCTGGTTTCCTAAAATCTATTTTGAACATATCCTCACCTACAACTTGCGTACAAACTGTTTAAAAATGTTTCCACGTTCCTCAAAATTTTTAAATTGATCAAAAGAAGCGCATGCGGGGGAGAGCAATATCGTATCACATGGTGTAGAAATTTTATAAATTTGTTTAACAGCGTTTTCTATATTACCGCAATTGTAAAAATTAGTAGTCCCGCTTAAATCTTTCCTTATTTTATTAGAAGCTTCGCCTATAAGAAAAATCGCTTTGACTTTATCTTTTACAAGATTCCTTAAAGGCAGATAGGGAAAACCTTTGTCTCGTCCCCCCATGATAATCAAAATATTTTTATCAAAAGATTCCAAAGCGGCTCTTGTTGAATCTATATTGGTTGATTTTGAATCGTTATAGTAATCTGCGCCATTTACAGTTTTAACAAACTCTATTCTGTGTTCCACTCCTTTATATTTTGAAATAACTTTTTCTATATCTTTTGGATTTACGCCAGCAACATATGCCACGGCTGTTGCCGCCAAAATATTTTCTATGTTGTGGCTGCCTACTATATTGATTTTAGGCTCTATTTCAAAATGTTTTTTGCCGACTTTTATTACTATTTTGCCTCTGTTATAAAAGATGCCTTTATTTAACGCTTTCTTGCTGAAATAAATTAAATTCGCTTTGACTTTTGAGCTTATCCTTCTGCATACTTTGTCGTCATAATTTAATATTGTAAAATCTTCACACCGTTGGTTTATAAACACATTCTCTTTCGCTTTTATATAAGCATTCATAGCTTTATGATGTTCAAGGTGATCCGGAGTGATATTTAATAAAACTGAAATATCAGATCTAAAATCCGGCGTATCTTCAAGTTGATAACTTGAAAGTTCCATTGTAATATAGGTGCTCTTGTCAGTTTTTAAAGCTTTACCTGACAAAGGTATGCCTATATTACCGGCAACTGTAGATTCTTTATAAACCGATCTTATTATTTTAGCCGTTAAATCTGTAGTTGTAGTTTTGCCATTAGTTCCCGTTATGGCAATAACTTTTTTATAATTTGAGTTTTCTAAAGCAAAAGCAAGTTCGCTTATGACGATGATTTTCTTTTTAATAGCTTTTTTCAGTATAGGAATATCCGAATGGATCCCAGGACTCTTTACGATAACATCAGAATTTAAAATTTTGTCTGAATGTTCGCCAAATTGTGTATTAACTTTTTTATTTAATTCCTTTATCTTTCTTTTTCTTCCTGAGTCGGCGGCAAATACATTATAACCCAACTTTGCCGCAAGATTTGCCGCTGCGATACCACTTTTGCCAAGTCCTAAAACGCCTAAATTTTTACACATGACTCACCTCAATTTAAGCGACGCGAAAGATAATATTGCAAGAATTATTCCTATTATCCAAAATCTTATTGTAACTTTAGTTTCAGAGAGTCCCAGCATTTCAAAATGATGGTGCAAAGGCGCCATTTTAAAAATCCTTTTTTTAGTCCTTTTATAATGAGATATTTGAATAATGACTGATAGAGCTTCTGCAACAAAAACACCACCAAGTAAAACAAAAATAATTTCCTGTTTTATAAATACTGACGATATACCTAAAATACCGCCTAAAAATAAACTTCCAGAATCTCCCATAAAAATCTGAGCAGGGTGGGCGTTGTACCAAAGAAATCCCAATTCGGCTCCAATAACGGCACACAAAAACACTGAAATTTCACTAGCTCCAGATACGTTAATAATTTTTAAATAATCAGCGATTTTCGCGTGTCCTGCAAAATATGCGAAAAGAGCTAAAGTAAAGGCTACTATAACTATATTTCCTATGGCAAGCCCATCAAGTCCGTCTGTCAAATTTACAGCATTAGAGCTGCCTACAACAATAACCATAACAAGAACCATGTATAAGAAAGAAAAATTTATAAAAAAATTTTTAACATATGGAACATTTACCAAAGTTGTAAACTCTGAATTTTGAGGAAAGAAACTTAAATAAACTGCAAGCACCGCAGCAAAAAGAGTCTGTCCTAAAAGTTTCCTTCTGACAGAAAGACCTTTTGTATTTCTTCTTTTTAATTTTAAAAAGTCATCGCAAAAACCTAAAAAACCAAACCAAATAGATCCTATTAAAAGCCAAATAATAAACCGATTGTCTAACCTTGCC
>JAITKL010000048.1 GCA_031278405.1 Endomicrobium sp.
TTAAAGCGCCTTGAGAAGCTTGAAAAAGTGGCTAAAGAATTTCAGGGCGTTTCTTTGGCTTATGCCGTCCAAGCTGGAAGAGAAGTAAGAATACTTGTTGAACCTGAGCATGTTGACGACAAGCAAGCTCAAGTTTTGGCTCACGACATAGCCAAGAAAGTTGAGCAAGAGCTTGAATATCCAGGTCAAATCAAAATAACGGTAATAAGAGAAACAAGAGCGCAAAACATAGCCAAATAAATATGAGAATTGAAAATAACGATAACGACGAACGTTTAATTTATACTGTTTCTCAAATAAATGCTGGAATAAAGTTTATTTTGGAAGACTCCTACCCATGTGTTTGGGTGCAAGGTGAGATTTCAAACTTTAAACTTTACAACTCAGAGCATATGTATTTCAATATTAAAGACGCTAACTCTCAAATAAAGTCCGTAATGTTTCAAAATGCAAATACGGCTTTGACTTTCACTCCCGAAGACGGTATGAAAGTTTTGGTTTATGGGAGAGTCAGCTCATATTCTAAATATGGCGATTACCAGATTATTGTAAACCATATGGAGCAATATGGTAAAGGTGAGCTTTACGAGGCATATGAGAATCTTAAGAAAAAACTTGATTTAGAGGGCTTGTTTGCCGAAAGCGTAAAAAAAACAATCCCTGATATTGTAAATAAAATTGGAGTTGTTACTTCTCAAGACGGCGCAGCTTTACATGATATTTTGTGCGTTATATATAATTTGAAAGTTGATGTTGAAATTTTGATATGCCCTGCAAGAGTGCAGGGGAGCGAGGCTGAAAAGGAAATCACAAAAGCTATAAAATACTTAAACAATAATTATAAAGATTTAGATGTTCTGCTTATTGGTCGCGGCGGAGGTTCAATAGAAGATTTATGGGTGTTTAACACGGAAGCTGTGGCTAGAGCAATTTTTAACTCTAAAATACCTACGGTATCTTGTGTTGGGCATGAAGTGGACTTTACAATAGCAGATTTTGTTGCGGATATGCGAGCGCCTACTCCGTCTGCTGCAGCAGAAATGGTTTTAAGGAAAAGAAGCGTTATATCCGGACAAGTAGAACAGTTGCGAAATTCTTTAAACGATGCAATGGATTTAATATTCAACAATTATCTTGGGCGGCTTGAAAGATTGAAGTCTTCAGGAAGTTTAATAAAGCCACATTTGATATATGAAGATAGAATAACTTACGTTTATGATATAGGCGAAAGACTTAGAAATAATGCAGAAAGACTTTTTGAAACAAAGTTTGAAAAATTGAAAAATGTCGCTCATAAATTAAATATATTGTCACCTTTGGCTGTTTTGGAAAGAGGCTTTTCAATTTGTTTTGACGGCAATAATAAAATTATTAAAAATTCAAATGAAGTCAAAAAAGGCGATATTATGAATATAAGACTCGCGGTTGGTGGTTTTAGTGCCGAGGTAAAATCTTATGACTAAAAGACAATTAAATTTTGAAAAGTCTTTGCAAAGACTAGAAGCTATAGTTTCAGAAATGGAAAGCGTCGAGCCTGATTTGGATAAAGCCTTAGCTTTGTTTTCTGAAGGATCGCAACTCGTAAAATTTTGTTCCGAAAAACTCAACGAAACAAAAAAGAAAATTGAAATTATAACTTCTTCAGGGGAAATAAAGCCTTTTAAGGGGTAAATTTTGCAAAAAGTTAATTTAAAGAAATATTTGTCAAAAAGAACAAAGTATGTAAACTCGGCATTAAAAAAATTTTTACCTAAAGACAATTCTATAATTTCTCAAGGTATGCGTTACAGCGTTATGGTGGGCGGAAAAAGACTTCGTCCTATTTGTGTTTTTTTAGCTGCAGAACTTTTTGGCGCTAAAGCCAAAGATGTTCTTCCCGCGGCTTGTGCGGTGGAATATTTGCATACGTACTCGTTAGTTCATGATGATTTGCCGGCTATGGATAACGATGATTTGCGCAGAGGAATGCCTACCAATCACAAAAAATTCGGTGAAGCTGCCGCTATTTTATGCGGCGACGCTCTGCTCACGGAAGCTTTTAACCTTATAACAAAAGCTAATGCTGAAACTAAGAATATTAACAAAGCAGTAAAGGTTCTTGCTGATTACAGCGGATATAAAGGCATGATTGCAGGACAAGCTGAAGATATTCTAGAAACAGGCGGCTGGAGCGAGAAAAATAAAAAAATTTTAGAGAAAAAGTTAGAATTTATACAGATAAAAAAAACCGCGGCATTGATAGTTGCAAGTTTAAAAGTAGGCGCTCTTTTAGCCGCTGCAGACGAAAAAGGTTTAAAATCATTAGAAGATTACGGAATAAATATAGGAATAGCTTTTCAAATTACAGACGATATTTTGGATGTCTATTCTGATAAAAGACTTTTAGGTAAAAATGGTAGCGATGCAGGCAACGATAAACTGACCGCTCTTTCATTGTTTGGCAAAGAGAAAGCGGAAGGGATAGCATACAGGCATATAAATAGAGCAAAAAAGGCATTATCTATATTCGGAGATAAAGCTGAAATATTTCTACATCTTGCAGATTACATGACATCAAGAAATTGCTGATTTTTTTTAATTTGTCTTTGATATGTCATTCATCAATTAACTTAAGGATTTGTATAGCAATTTGTTGTTGTGGCTTTATTATGTTGCCATTTCTGCGAAAGTCGCAATATTTCAGAATTTATGATTGTTGAGAAATAGTTGGTTTTAGTTAAGTGTTAGGTTTTTTTGTCATATTTTATTTCAATGTTTTTATCAGGAACAATAGTGAAAATATTAGATGCTGTGAATAATCCTCAAGATTTAAAAAAGTTAAATAAAGAAGAACTTTCTCTTCTTGCAAAGGAAATAAGAGAAGAAATAATAAATACAATTTCAGTAAATGGCGGTCATTTAGCGCCAAGCCTTGGCGTTGTAGAATTGACGCTTGCAATGCATTACGTGTTTGATTCTCCTCGTGATAAGATAATTTGGGACGTTGGTCATCAGTCTTATGCACATAAAATTCTTACTGGAAGGAAAAATAAATTCAAAACAATAAGGACTCATAATGGACTTAGCGGTTTCCCGCATAGATCTGAATCCGAGCATGATGCGTTTGGTGTAGGGCATTCTTCAACTTCAATTTCTGCGGCTTTGGGTTTTGCAGTCGCTAGAGATATAAAGAATGAAGGTTATAAAGTAGTAGCAGTTATTGGCGATGGCTCCATGACTGGAGGTCTTGCATTTGAAGGTTTACAAAATGCCGGACATCTTAAAAAAAACATGCTTGTAATATTAAATGACAATGAAATGTTTATATCGCAAAAAGTTGGCGCAGTTGCGGGATATTTAGCTAAACTTCTAACTTTGGGTATGGCAAGAAAAGTTGAAGAAAAGGTGATGAAAACTGTAAGTAGATTCCATGGTTTTGGTTTGCCTTTTAGAAAGTTTATAAAAAGAGCTAAAGTAATACTTTTTCCAGG
>JAITKL010000019.1 GCA_031278405.1 Endomicrobium sp.
ATTCTGGATAGAATTTTGAACACCATACACATTAAAATCTTTGCATTTTATTGCCATATTCACATTGTATAGGATTTTTGATATGCATATGGACGTGTAATCCTGTCATTATTAGAGCAGCTGAAAAAGTAAGTTGTTGTTTTAAAATTGACTTTTTCATGACAAACCTCCTTTCTTTTGATTATAAACTTTTTGTTTTTTCATTTAATTTATATGAATGTATAATAAATTTCTATATAGTTTTGTAAAGTAGGTACAAATTTGTTATTTTGTCCTATAAAAGTCACAGTGCAGATTATAGGGAAGTAAGTAGAAAAATTAATTTTATGGAACATTATTTAGAATCTATCATAGAATCTAAGGTGGCTTGAGGTTGATCATTGTGCGAAGTCCAGGTATTGAAAGACAAAATAGAAATAAATATGAAATAGAAATTAACAAAAAACAATACAGTTTATTTTATATCATTTTGGCAAAGGGATTTAAATTGCGTCATAAATCAAGCAAAATAAATATTTTAGTCTAAACTCTGGAATGAAACTTTTATAAACTCTCACTATGATTCAAGTGACAGAATAAAAGTTATGCATATTTCTACAATAAAATCCTAAAATATTTGAGAAATTTCTAAATTATATATCTACATTTTTTACATTTATTGATTAAGCACCTTAAAACTTTGTATTTTGTATAGAATAATTAAAGATAATGTTATATTATTATATACATGCTGGCAGTTAAAAGCTCCTTTTCTTAAGTTTTGACTCCAATATTGTGAAAACTACAAGCATCATGAAAGCTGTAAGGCAATAGCAAATATTTCATAACAACAAAAAATCTATATTGAAGAGGATTGGAATGAGCGTTAAGAATTCTTTTTCGTCTAAATGGGGTTTAATTTTTGCTGCTGCTAGTACTGCAATTGGCTTAGGGAATATGTGGCTTTTTCCATATCGGGTTGGAGAGAGAGGAGGGGCTGCATTTGTAATTCCTTACGTTGTATGTGCAGTTGCTTTAGGGTTTATTGCTCTAATCGGCGAAGTGTCCGTTGGAAGACTCACCGGCAGCGGACCTGCAACGGCTTTCCAGAAAGTTTTACAGTTACGTAATAAAAAAACTGCACTCGGCGAAACTTTTGGTTGGGTATGTGTTACCGTTGCCCTTATGCAAGCTGTAGGTTATACACTAGTATTTTCTTGGGTTATACGCTTTACTTTAGGCTCTTTAACAGGATCAACTTTCAGCGCGGTTAGCAGTAATCAATATTATTCTACTATATCAAGCAACGAACATGTTCTCTTTTGGATGATTGTAGCTTTGCTTATAGCCGCAATAACTTTGGCAGGCGGTATTAGAAATGGTATAGAAAAATGTTGCGCTATAATGCTTCCTGCAACTTTTATTCTTATCATACTATTAGCAATAAGGGTAGCTTTCTTACCGAATGTAGCTGTGGGATATAAATATTTGTTTACACCAGATTGGAATTATCTTTTTGATGTGAGAACTTGGATGGTGGCCTTGGGGCAAGTCTTTTATTCTTTGTCTTTAAGAGGATCTACAATGGTTACATACGGTTCTTATACAAAAAAGACCAGCGATATAGTTTCTTCTGCAAAATACATTGTTTTTTCAGATACATTCATTTCTATATTAGCTACATTTATGATTATACCAGCATTATTTGCTTTTGGAAAAGACTTAAACAGCGGACCTGCGCTTTTGTTTATAACTTTGCCAGAAATATTTAAATCTATCCCTTTTGGACAATTCTTTATGTTTGCATTCTTTTTGGCAATATTCTTTGCAGCTTTAACATCTTTTATAGGTCAACTTGAAGTAGTTGTTCAGGCTTTACATGATAAATTTAAATTCCCACGTCTTTCGGCTATATTTCTCGTCTCTACAGCTACAGTCTTGTTGTGCAAGATATTTGTTGTGGGCAATATAAAGAAGATTATTGATTTATTGTCCTTACATTTGATTCCTTTGTGCGCTTTGGGGAGCGCTATTTTCTTCTTCTGGATTGTTCCAAAACATCTTGTCTTGCAGGAAATTCAAAGCGGACATTCAAAACCTGTTGGAAAATGGATTGTTTCAATGGGACGCTATGCTTTGTGTGGAATGATTTTATTTATCTATATATTAACAATTTTTAAAATATAGTATAAAGTATTTAAATACAATTTTAAGCAGTTGTGTCAAAAAATCTTGGCACAACTGCTTTTTTATTCCTTTTGCTTTAGCTTTTCAATAAAAAGCGATTTTATTGACATATTACAAGCAAATATAGTTAAATATCGACTAAATAATACTTGAAAATTTCTATTAAGGAGTAAATATGCAGTCTATCCACGATTATTATGGCGAATTAGTTTTCTCAAGAAAAGTAATGGAACAAAAACTCAGTAAGAACATTTTTAAAAAACTTACGGCAACTATTGATAACTTAGAGCCTTTAGATCAATCTATAGCCGGCGAAGTTGCCCATGCGATGAAAGAATGGTCTCTTGAAAATGGTGCAACGCATTTTACGCACTGGTTCCAGCCTCAAAGAGGTGGAACTGCTCAGAAACACGACTCTTTTATTGATTATAGCGAACATGGAGAAATAATAGAAAGGTTTTCTGCATCTCAGCTTGTTCAATCCGAGCCTGACGCTTCTTCTTTCCCTTCAGGCGGCATAAGATCAACATTTGAAGCGAGAGGGTATACCGCTTGGGATCCAACGTCCCCTGTATTTCTTCTTGAAGCTGGTAAAACAAAAACTTTGGTAATACCTTCCGTTTTCCTTTCTTGGACAGGCGAAGTTTTAGATCTTAAAACTCCTTTTTTAAGATCTCTTTCTACTTTAAATGAGAAAGTAATAAATTTACAAAAATTTCTTGGAAATAAAAATGCAAAACAGGTTAAAGTTTATGCAGGTATAGAGCAAGAATATTTTCTTCTTTCAAAAGAGTTGGTTAAATCAAGACCTGATATTACTGTTACAGGTAGAACCATTTTTGGTGCTCAGCCAGCCAAGGGGCAACAAATGGAAGATCATTATTTTGGCAACATCAAGGATAAAGTTTTAGAATTTATGGAAGATGTTGACCATCAGCTTTACAGAAAAGGTATTCCTATAAAGACAAGGCATAATGAAGTTGCTCCAAATCAGTTTGAACTTGCGCCTCTCCATCAAGAGGCAAATCTTGCCATAGATAATAACCTTCAAATAATGGAAATTTTAAAAAAAGTTGCCGCCAAGCACAACATGGTTGCTTTATTGCATGAAAAACCTTTCTCGGGCGTAAATGGCTCTGGCAAACACTTCAACTGGTCCATAGG
The DNA here is from genome assembly GCA_031278405.1 of Endomicrobium sp. The sequence continues at coordinate 3,331 of JAITKL010000019.1, forward strand.
AGACAATACTGGCGCAAACTATTTTGAACCATCAAAATCTCCTCTTAAAAATGTATCATTCTTGCTGGCTATAAGCGCAGTGCTGTTAGGCGTTAAAAAATTTGGAGGAGTCTTAAGAGCTACTGTGGCAGATGCTGGGAACGACCACAGACTTGGCGCGAACGAAGCTCCACCGGCAATTATGTCTGTATATCTTGGAGGCTATGTAACTGAAATATTGGACTCTATAGAAAAAACTCGCACAATAAACGAAAAAGTTGTAAATGAAATAACTTTGGGCGTACAAAATCTTCCTAAAGTAAATAAGGATTACTCCGACAGAAACAGAACTTCGCCTGTGGCGTTTACAGGGAACAAGTTTGAGTTTAGAGCTTTAGGTTCTTCCTCAAATCCTGCTGAAGCGGGAACAGTGTTGAATTTTATAGCTACGTATGGATTTGACGAAATTTATAAAAGAATTGAAACGAAGAAAGGTGACAGCGACGTAAAAAAGAAAGCTTTAGAAGTTATAAAAGAAATACTTATTGAAACAAAAGACATAAGATTTGAAAAGAATGGATATTCGCAAGATTGGCACAAAGAAGCACAAAAGAGAGGATTGTCTAACGCTAAGAATACGCCCGCAGCTTTAAAACTTTTGCTGGATAATGAAGTGATAAAAACTTTTACAAAATACGGGATACTTAGTGGAAGGGAACTAAAATCTAAGGTAGAAATAAAACTTGAGAACTATATAAAGACAAAAGAAATTGAATATAGATATTCAGTAAAAGTAGCAAATACATTGATGCTCCCTGCAATATTAAAACAAATAAATGCTTTGGCAAAAGCAAGCAAAAACTTAAATAAACTGGATATAAAATCTGATTCTTTTGAAAAAGAACTTAAAACTTTGATTAATATTTATGACGAAGTCAAAAAACTCGTTGCGGAAATGGAGAATTTCCTTGCGCTAGAACACAAAGACGTCCATAAAACAGCGGAAAAGTTTGCGTCTCAAGGGGCGGAAATTTTGGCTAAATTAAGAGAAGAAATTGATTCCGCCGAAGATTTAGTGGCAGACGAATTTTGGCCTATGGCAAATTATCAAAAGCTTTTGACTACTTTTTAATTTCACCCTATTTTATAATTAGCAGTCTTATGATGTAATTTAATATTTTATTAAAATAAAGTTCCTTTCAAAAAATAAAAGTCCTAATATTTTTATTAGCGTTTTTATTTTTTTCTTAAGTTCATCGGAAAAATTTTCTTTGCCTTTACCATTCTCATTGTATCAGTATTTTCTTTCCATTCAAAAAGAGAAACATTTTCTAAATTAGTAGAATCACCAACTGGAAAATGATGTATCGACATCTTCATATTGAAACATTCGTCTTCTTTTACTTTAGTATTTCTACAATTCTTTTAACTTTTAGAAGTATTTTCTATACCCAAATCCATTTCAACGACTAACGTTGCTTTTGCCAGTTTTGCCAGCTAAATCGCTTACCAAAATTCTCCTCCTATTTCCAACAAGAAAAGAATTTATATGTTCATAAGTCTCACAGGATTTCTTTTAATAGCTGAAACATAAACTCTAGCTTTATGAGCAAGCATATTTTGCCTATATAAGGTTCCATAATCATTTGATATAAGATTTAAAATTTCGTTAACATATTCGGAAATTTTGGAAAGTTTTTTAAATTTTTATTTGATCGAAACATATTCATAACATTTTTTTTTGATTTGAAGAACAGCAATAACGGAGTATGAGTTAGCTCTCGCATCTTTCTCCGCTTCCGTTTATAGTGTCTTGAACACGCAGACACTCCTTCTCTCTTCAACCACCAACAAATAGAGATTGCGACAGCAAAATCAGAACTCATTATGAGCATGTATTCCAAATTTTATAGCCAGAAACGCCGTAATAGTTATCAGATATCAGAGGAAAGCGTCCCACTGCTGTTAGTTTCGCGCGAACAATATGACTTCAGCACCTGGAGCAATTGCCACACACTACTTTAAAAATTACTTTTAGTTTTTTGATTCAAGAAAATATATGCTCTCATAAATCATTCTAAGATTTTCTTCATTTGTCGTTTTAAGCACTTGTGCTTTATATGCAATCCCAAGATTTTCCAAACATACAAGCTGCCTCTTAACACCAGATTTTAATATCACTTTTAAACTTCATCTTTTTTCGGTACTTATGTCTTTGTACCACATCGAATCAAAAGTTGTAAGTTTTGCATTTTAAACTCAACTTTTTCATTTGTTCAAAAAAACAAATCGTCTTTTAGATTTGCTCCAGAGAACAACCGCCTTCAACATAAGAAATATCAAAAGAATTCAAAGCTTTCATTATTTTTTTATCTTCATCTTCAATAGAGTAATTGAATAAAAATCCAGCTCCTTGGGAGCTATCTCTTAAAATACTTGTCTCATTTTAAAATCCTGTTCTTCATTTACCAAAACAACTTCATCCAAATCCTACAAATACTCTTCCAATATCTCTTATAAAGACGTTCTTGATATGAAATGCTTTCTCTCTCATAGACCATCTGCAAACTTTTCATACAAACAAACCCTTACTTCTTTTTAGAAAGACCAAATCCTTTATGTAGTTCTTCAACAGCTTTAACCATGTCCATTTCATCTACAATACATGAAATTTTTATTTCGCTGGTTGAAATCATTTCAATATTGATTCCTTTTTTATGGAGAATTTCAAACATTTTCCCTGCTACGCCGGCATTACTTTTCATCCCTATTCCGACTATGGAAACTTTAGCCACATGCTCGTCACAAACAACTTGAGAAGCCTTAAATTCTGAAGCTATCTTGTCAAGCTCTATTTGCGTCTTTTTTGTTTCCTCTCTGCTTATGGTAAAAGATATATCGTTTTTCTTGTTTACCGCCGCTGATTGAATAATCATATCAACATTGATATCGATTTTAGCAAGACTACTAAAAATTTTTGCAGCAACACCTGGAATGTCAGGCAAATCTATTATTGTAAATTTTACCTGGTTCTTATCAAAAGTTATACCGGAAACAAGTAGTTCCTCCATCTTTTTCCTCCTAATTCTTTCTTCGCTTGTTATTATTGTTCCCTGATTTTCGCTAAAAGTACTTCTTGCATGTATTTCTACATCGAACTTCTTTGCCACCTCAACGCTTCTTGACTGCAAAACCTGCGCTCCAGAACCTGCCATTTCAAGCATTTCATCGTATGAGATATATCCAAGCTTTTTCGCATCTTTTACTAGTCTTGGATCTGTAGTATATACACCCTCAACATCTGAATATATTTCGCACGAGTCAGCTTCAAGAGCAGCCGCTAAAACAACTGCAGTTAAATCAGAACCGCCTCTGCCTAAAGTGGTTACATCCCCTTTAGGATTTAAAGCCTGAAATCCCGCAACTATTACAATATTATTTTTTGATAAAAGCGAATTTATTTTCTTAGGATTAACTTTTTTTACTCTAGCTCTTGTATAATTCATATCCGCTAAAATTCCAGCTTGAGGTCCGGTAAGAGAAACTGCTTTTTCACCCATAGCATCAATTGCCATGGCGAGAAGCGAAATAGAAATCATCTCTCCTGTTGCAAGAAGGACATCCATTTCTCTTACAGGCGGATTAGAGGTAATTTTATATGTCATTTCAAGCAATTTGTCAGTCGTGTCGCCAGGGGCTGAAACTACAACCACAACTTTATTACCGTCATTTTTCTTGGCAATTATTCTACTTGCGACTAACTTTATTTTATCAGCATCAGCAACTGACGAACCGCCAAATTTCATTACAGCAATAGCCATCCTCAATCCCTCCGAATATCATTAAATAGAAAAGAGTTTATATTATCGTGGCGCCTTTCACATCAAAATTTAATACATAAGCATTTGCACGGACATTGTCTCTTTTCCATCTCTTTATCATACTTTTTTGCACATTTACAGCATCTTTAGCGCTACAAAAAGACGCCAAGGTTGGACCTGATCCTGAAAGACAAGCTCCGTATGCTCCTGCAGACAATGCAGCTTCTAAAACTTCATCCATTACCGGTATAATCTTCCCTCTGTATGGTTGGTGCACTTTATCTTGCATTCCCATCTTAAGCAATGAAAAATCCGAACGACAAAAAGCCGCAGTAAGAAGAGAAACTCTTGACGTATTAAATATAAGGTCTTGAAAATCTACGCATTTAGGCAGAAGTTGTCTTGACAGTTTGGTTTTAAGTTCAAAAGCAGGCACGCACAAAACAATTTTTAACTTTGGAATCGGAAGCTGAACTACAGCTTCGTGATTGCCATCTTTACTGTAAATGCATATTCCTCCATAAATCGCAGGAATAACATTATCAGGATGACCTTCTACTTTTACAGCTAAATCAGCGACTTGCGTTTTACCAAGCTTATTTCCACACAAAGTATTGGCGAGAACAATGCCTCCGACTATCGCAGAAGCTGAAGAACCCATTCCTCCGCTCAAGGGAATGCTTGTATTAATGGTAATATTCAAATTTTTTAAATTATATTTATCTTCACCTAAAACTTTAAAAATCTTTCGCATTGATTGCCAAAAAAGATTTTTCTCACCTTTAGGCAAAGACTTTTTCCCAAATCCCTTTAATGTAAAATGCGTTTTTTTTGCTTCAGGAACATACTCTACTTCAAATTCATTGTACAAAGATAACGCTGCTCCAAAAACGTCAAAACCAGGACCTAAATTTGCAGTTGTAGCAGGAACTCTTACTTTTACTTTCATTTCCATTTCCTATAATATATTCTTACAGAAAATTAACTTAACGGTAAAATCTCAAACACAATTTTAACATCTTAACAGCGCATTTGTTCTATCTGCACAGCTAATTTTCAATAATGTGAGAAACAATTAATCTACAGATAAATTGTGGCAAGAAATATTTATACCGCTTGAACTTCTTTTACTTCAGGAACTGCCTCTTTTATCGCGTTTGTTACACCGTACTGCAGGGTCATAGCAGACATTGGACAACTTCCGCATGCTCCCGTAAGTTTTACTTTCACAATACCGTCATCGCTAACAGTTATCAATTCAACATTTCCTCCATCAGCTTGAAGATGTGGTCTTACAGATTCCAAAGCTTTTTCCACTTTTTCCTTTAAAATCATTTCTGTCTCTCCCATTAAACTACTGATTTTTTTCTTTAAAGCAAAGTGCCTGATGATTCAACTCCAAAGACAAACTCAGACAAATTATTATAACACAATAAAAGCTTTATTAAATTTATTATGCGCGTTTTCAATTCTTTTTATACTTCTTTTGGTTTCTCCTCATTTCCACATTGCAGCTATTATAAGCTGAATAGTTTGACCTACCTTGTTAGTCTTGTATTCTACTCAGTGGTACTTCATACTTCACCATAACTAATTAACCAATAGCATACCTCCCAAGGAAATGGAAGCGTTATTATATAAATGCGAAACGTATAAAATGCCAGTGCAAAATGAAGATGGGAAGGAAAACAGTTCTTAAAAAGAAAAATAAATGGATTAAATCTACAGAAAAAAGAATTAGCAAAAATTGAGTTGGCAAAATTTACAGAGAATAAAGACAGAAATCGCATAGGATTGGCTCAAAGAGACGTTCAATGTCGTTTTTGATGATTTAAAAGATTTATTTTGTCCAACGCTTTTGCACATCACATATTTGACCAAATAATGCCAAAATTCAATCCTCTTGTATGATGACATTGAGTTATAGAATAATATTTAATTTTTAATTTCCTGCCCGGTGCCAAAATATTAAAGCAGAGAGCAAACTTCCATTGCTATTTAGTTAGATGTTCATAACCGCATGATATATCGTATTCACAAAAAAATTTAATAAGAGATACGGAAGGTTGTATTCTTGTTGGAATAAACGACACAGTTGGTTGGGTGAGCAATTCAACCCAATACGAAAGGAGAATCGTAGAGTTGGTTAGACAATACAAAGAATGCTAGTTAAATAAAGATAACGTAGAACTATTTGAAGACTGAAACTACTGAATAAATATTTACTCTAGTCGCAGGTATTAAATGCAAAGCTTTTTCTTCTCTTCAATTATGTGCAGTTGATGATTCTAGCTGGAAGGTCATACGTAAAACCCGCACCCATCTATGAGTGCAATATATAAAATTTATACTTGTTTATAAGATTTAGAGTTTTGGTTTATCATTTTCTTGCTTCTTACTATCCCCATTCCGATACCATAATTTATTTTGCTTACAT
>JAITKL010000050.1 GCA_031278405.1 Endomicrobium sp.
TATATCTTCTTCACAAATCAAATATAACAATTGAAGGAAAAACAGCAATCGTCATTGGAAGATCTAACTTAGTCGGCAAACCTCTTTCAATGTTGTTGCTTGCAAATAACGCGACAGTAATAATATCTCATTCCAAAACCAAAAACTTAAAAGAAATGTGTAAAAATGCTGACATTGTTATTGCGGCAATAGGCAATTCTAAATTTCTAAACAAAAATTTTATAAAAGACGGAGCAATAGTTATTGATGTAGGCATCAATAGAACTCCCGACGGACTGTGCGGTGACGTTGACTTCAATTCTGTTAAAGACATGAATATAACTATAACCCCTGTACCCGGCGGTGTAGGACCAATGACGATAACAATGCTGCTTGCAAATACGCTCAAAGCATTTAAAAACAGACGTTGATTTTCTTATAGTTATTTTCCTAAGTCCTTATGAAATAATTAAAATTTTACTTTTTTTGATAGCCTTTCTTTTTCCAAATACTGGTGGGGCTGAAACAAATTTTGCTCAATGATGTTTGGCAAATATAGGTTTTAAAAAATAAAGCGGCTTTTAAAATGTTTGAAACTTATTTTATGACGAAACCTCTTCAAAATATTTTAGGTCATCATCCTATGTCTTTGATATGTAAATTGTATCCGACAATTTTTTTCTGATGGCTGTGATAGTTCCATCTATTCTCATAGCTATATTTCATATGTAAGACACAGACAACATAATTACCAAACTCGCAAATATTTATAATTTGATACCGACGAAGTGGAGATATCTTAAAGCAAGTCTTATTATTTTGCAGGCTCATTTATTGTCGCTGGATTAGCCGTCCTTTTTGGCGATTATTACACATACATATGGATTATTTACTTTGCGGAATCTTTTGTGTCGGGTTTCTTTGAAATAAAAAGCATAAAACTTCCACCGCGAAATAATCCAAAAGACTTGAAATAAAATTTATTTCTTATTAAAATATTTAATTGCGTAATCGTTAGCATTTAGACTTCCCGCGATCAGCACGCGGAAATAAAACAAGGGATGACTTCCCAAAAGGAGCCGAGAATGGCTTGTGGATGCAAGAAGAAAAAAGCTGTACCTAAAAAAAAGGTTACACAGAAAAAAACTGTGACCAAGAAGAAGAAAAAATAAGATCGCTCGGAACACTAAATCGCTTCATTAAATGAAGCAATTTAGTGTGGTACAACTAAAATTTCTTAATGTTGGAGATTATTAAATTTTGCAACATCTGAGTTTTCTATCCTTGGTAGGCACTTTTTTATGAATCATTTCTCATTTTTACTCAAAAACAGAGAAATCCGAGACTGAACAACAATTTTAAATACATCCACCGCAATATATTGCGGTGGATGTATTTAAAATTAAAGAAATAGTATATTTATTTGCTTTTTATTATATCAAAACCTGTATATTTGCGAAGAATCTCTGGTATTACAATAGAAGCATCTTCTTGCTGATAGTATTCAAGGATTGCAGCAAAAGTTCTGCCAACTGCAACACCAGAACCGTTTAGTGTGTGTATAAGTTCCTTTTTTTTGTCTCTATATTTTACTTTTATGTTCATTCTTCTTGCCTGAAAATCTTTAAAGTTTGAACATGAAGAAACTTCTCTGTATACACCGTCGCTAGCAAGCCATACTTCTAAATCATAAGTTTTTGACGATGAAAAGCCTATATCACCACTAGATAAAAGAGAAACTCTGTAAGGAAGACCTAGCAACTCCAAAACATGTCCAGCGTCTAAAACAAGTGACTCAAGTTCCTCGTCGGAATTTTCCGGTTTTACAAATTTTACAAGCTCTACTTTATTAAACTGGTGATTTCTTATAAGTCCTTTTGTGTCTTTTCCGTAGGCACCCGCTTCCCTCCTAAAGCAAGCAGAATAAGAAACAAGTTTTTTGGGAAGGCTATCTTCATCCAAAATTTCGTCCCTGTAAATATTTGTGACAGGAATTTCCGCAGTTGATATTAAATACAATTCATCATTAGCACATTTAAAAGTTTCCTCAGTAAATTTAGGAAGCTGTCCCGTGCCAAACATAGATTTCCTATTTACAAGATACGGAGTCGTTATTTCTTTATATCCTCTTTCTTTATGTGTATCTAAAAAGAAAGAAATAATCGCTCTTTCCAAAACGCAGCCTTCATTTTTCAAAATAACAAATCTTGGGCCTGAAATTTTGGAAGCTGTCGCAAAGTCAATAATCCCAAGCTTTTCGCCTATTTCCCAATGGTATTTTGGTTTGAAAGAAGTTTTTTTAGGTTCAATGGTATATCTAATAATCTTATTATCTCTTTCGTCTTTTCCAACAGGCACGCTTGAGTCGGGAATATTTGGAAGTCCCAGTAAAAAATCTTCTATATGATTTTCCAAAGACAAAAGTTGTTTTTCCTGTTTTTGAATTAAATCCCTTATTTCATTCATTTCTTCAAGCACTTCAGGTGGAGGATCTTTTCCTTTTCTTTTAAGCTTGCTGACTTCTTCAGAAACTTTATTTCTTTTTAATCTTAACTTTTCATTCTCGTTTATGACAAACTTTCTTTCATCATCCCACTTTAAAAGTTCCGTAAAATCTATTTCTTTATTCCTAGATAATATACCTCGTTTTACAGCTTCAGGATTTTTTCTAATAACTTTGATATCTAACATTCTTTTTCTCCATATAACTTAAATTAGAATATCTTAATTCAACAGAGTTTTTTATGCCAATAGCTGCTTCTACATCGTTTATAAAGTTATCCGAACAATCTGTAAGGTACTCGGTCTCTATTGAAAAGTTTCCGTGCAGAGCATCTTCTAAGTCAATATAAACTTTTGCTTTGCCTTTATTAGCACTAAAAATTTTTTTTAAATCTTCGCTTAAAACATCATCGTACCTTGTAGTTGAAAGTCTTACATGAACTTCACAGGAATTAAGTGGAAATCTCTTTTTTGCTTCATCTATAGTGATAATATCTTCAACTATTATTTCAGGCTGTCCCTGCGCTCCCATCAGTCGACCTTTTACTACAATAACATTGTTTTGCGTTAAATAAGTTTCAAATCTTTCAAAAACTTTAGGGAGCAAAACTGCATCCACGCTGCCGTGCAAATCTTCTATTTTAACTCTTGCGTACGGATCTTTTTTAGCTTTTGATATGAGTTTTTTAATTGAAACTATCATACCTGCAACACGTATAATCTGAGCTGTTTTAAAATCAACATTTTCTTTGGGTTCTGGGAGTTTATCTAATCTATAACTAGAATAGGCTATTATCTCTCTCTTTCTTGGAGCAAGAGGATGCCCTGAAAGATAAAATCCCAAAACTTCCTTTTCGTACTCCAATGCTTCAAAAATATCCAAAGGTTTTGCCTTTGACAGCAATGACGAGTTGCTAATCATAATTTCGGCGTTGTCAAACAAAAATCCCTGAGCCGATTCTTTCTCCTGTTTTATCCTTGCAACTTTATCAACCGACAAATCTATATTTTGTAGCAAATTTGATCTTGTTTCAAGCTTTTCAGAACCGAAAGAATCAAAAGCTCCAGCTTTTGCAAGGCATTCAAAAGCTTTTTTATTAGTGGATTTTAAGTCTATTCTCTGTAAAAAATCATCCAAATCTTTAAATTTGACTTCTTTGCCATTAACCGATCTTGCCTGTTCTATAGACTGTGTTAGACCTTCTCCTATGTTTTTGATAGCAAGAAGCCCAAAACGTATATCCGAGCCTTCTATTTTAAATTGTCCATCGGAATGTTGAATATCAGGCGGCAACACTTTAATCCCAAACAATGCTGCATCATCTAAATACATTACAAGTTTACTTTCTTCATTATCTTTGACAACCGAACGACCGATTTCACTGTTAAGCAAAGCTGTTAAATATTCCAAGGGATAATTTGCTTTTAAATATGCAGTTCTGTAAGACACTACACCGTAAGCTGCAGAGTGAGACTTGTTAAATCCGTATCCTGCAAAAGCTAAGATATTGTTAAAAACTTTTTCAGAAATTTTTTTGGCTATGCCTTTTGCTTTGGCGCCGTTTATAAATTTCTCTCTTTGTTTCTCAACAACTTCAGGAATTTTTTTACTCATCGCTTTGCGAAGGCTATCTGCTTCCCCTGATGTAAAACCAGCCATAGCAACAGACATCTTCATAACTTGTTCCTGATATAAAATAACACCGTAAGTATTTTTTAATATAGCCTCCTGTAATGGATGGTCGTAAATAATCGGTGTTTTTCCGTGTTTTCTGTTTACAAAATCATCCAACATCCCCGAACCCATAGGACCTGGTCTGTACAAAGCTATCAAAGCAACAATATCGTCAATGTTGCTAGGTTTTAGTTTTCTTATCAATTCTCTCATACCTTTGCTTTCAAGCTGGAACACTCCCATAGTTTTTGCTTCGTCAAGAAGTTTATAAGATTGCTCATCATCCAAAGGTACGTTGTCTAAGTCAAAATTAGGTTTTTTCTTGCGGATAAATTTTACGCATTCATCAATAATAGTAAGCGTTCTAAGTCCTAAAAAGTCAACTTTTAAAAGACCAAGCTGAGGCAACACCACCCCATCGTACTGTGTAGTGACAATATTTTTTGAACCTTTTGAAAGTGGCGAATAATTAGTTATTTCTTCATTGGCTATAACCATACCGGCGGCATGTACGCCCGTATGTCTTTTAAGACCTTCTAGTTTTTGCGAAGCCTCTATAAGGTTTGCAATACGCTCGTCAGATTTTACAAGTTTTATCAGATCTGGAGAAGATTCCAAAGCTTCGGCAATACTTTCATTTTGAGGAACAAGTTTGGCTATGTTGTTTGACTCTGTCGGTGTAAGCCCCATGACTCTTGCAACATCCTTTATAACAAGTCTGGATTGCATTGATCCAAACGTTATAATCTGTGCACATTTCTCTTCGCCGTATTTATGGCGAACATATTCTATAACTTGCTCTCTGCCTGAATCTGCAAAATCTATATCCAAATCTGGCATTGAGCGTCTATCTGGGTTTAGAAATCTTTCAAACAACAAGTCATACTTTAAAGGACAAATATCAGTGATACCCAACGTGTAAGCAACCATTGAACCTGCACCTGAACCTCTTCCCGGTCCTACAGGAATCCCATTATCTTTTGCATATTTTATGAAGTCTGAAACTATTAAAAAGTAGGATGCGAAACCCATTCTATTAATAATGGAAAGCTCGTCTTTTAATCTATTTTTCTGCTCAGAATTAACGTTTCTATATCTTTTTATAAGACCTTGTCTGCATAAACTTTCTAAATATTCTGAGTCCGATTTGTATTCTTCTGGTACAGGAAACTGCGGTAGAAGCAGATTGTCCATATCTATTTTAACATTACACTTTTCGGCAATTTCCAAAGTAGTTTTTAAAGATTGAGGAATATATTCAAATGTCTTTAGCATATCCTCAGCACTACGATAATAAAATAGATCTGAGCCAAACTTTAATCTTTTAGTATCGTTTAACATCGTCCCCGTACCTATGCAAAGCAGAATATCGTGGATTTTCGCATCTGATTTTCTTAAGAAATGACAGTCGTTTGTAGCAACTAGCGGGATTGTTATTTTTTTTGAAATCTCAAGAAGATCTGGTATTATTTTTTTCTGCTCTTCAAGCCCATTATCCATAATTTCTAAATAAAAATTATCTTTTCCAAAAATATCTCTGTATTCTGTCGCAGCTTTTTCCGCTTTTTCAAAATTTCCTCTAGACAAAGAGATGGCAACTTCTCCTACCAAACATCCCGAAAGAGCAATGATTCCCCTATTGTATTTTCTCAGCACTTCTTTATCTACACGAGGCTTATAGTAAAAGCCTTCAGTAAAACCAATGCTTACTATACGCATAAGGTTT